>DASZPI010000281.1:0-2152 GCA_035550355.1 Pirellulales bacterium | reverse complement strand
CGGCTCGTCGAGCAGCAGGATGTCGGCTGGCAGCAGCATCAGATTCGCGATCAGGATGCGTGCCTGTTCACCGCCCGATAGCCGGCCGACCTGCGTGTCGAGTTGTTCGACGCGGAACAGAAACCGTTTGGCCCAGGCGGTGACATGCACCGGTTGGCCGCGGAACTGCACGGTGTCGCCCTGCGGGCAGAGCGCTCGGCGCAGCGTCTGCTCGCAGTCGAGCTGCTGCCGATTTTGATCAAACCAGGCGACCGTCAGCCCGCGCGCCTGCTTGATCGTTCCGCTGGCTGGCTGCAACTCGCCCGACAACAGCCGCATGAGCGTCGTCTTGCCACTGCCGTTGGCTCCGAGCAGTCCCAGGCAATCGCCCGGAGCCAAAGTAAAACTTACCTCGCGCAGCAGCGGCCGATCGCCATACGCGAACGCCAGGTTCTCGGCCACCAGCAGCTTGTTGGCGGTTCGGGCGGTGTCGGAAAACTGAATGTCGACCTTGCGCAGTTGGCCGTTGCGTTCGGACATCGAGCGCAAGTTGTCCATCAACTCGCCGGCACGTTCGATCCGCGATCGGCTCTTGGTGGTTCGCGCCGCAGGGCCGCGGCGCAGCCATTCGACTTCGCGCCGCACCAGGTTGGCCAGCGTCGCGCGTTCGCGCGCTTGGCTGTGCAGAAATTCCTCGCGCTTGACCAGGAACTCGCTGTAGTTGCCCGAGGCTTGGAAATAGCCGTCCGGATAAGCCCGGTTCAGCTCGACCACGCGGTTGGCCACCTTTTCCAGCAGGTAACGGTCGTGGCTCACCACCACCAGCGCGAACACGGCGCTCGACAGCATTCCCTCCAGCCACAGAATACCGTCGAGGTCGAGATGGTTGGTCGGCTCGTCCAACAGCAGCACGTCGGGTTCTTGGATCAACTCGCGCGCCAATGCGAGCCGTTTTCGCCAGCCGCCAGACAACGCGTCGGCCGGCTGGCTGGGTTCGGCAAAGCCAAACTTCCCGAGCGTGATTTTGACGCGCGTAGCGCGCTCGTATTCCTCGAGGGGATGCTCAGCCAACGCCTGCAACAGCACCTGCTCGACGGTCGCGCCCGCGGGAAATGTGTCGGCCTGTGCCAAATACCCAACGCGGATGCCACGGCGGCGGCTCAGCGTGCCATGGTCCGGCTCGAGTTGCCCGGCCAGGATGCGTAGCAGCGTGCTCTTGCCCGATCCGTTGGGACCGATCAGCCCCAAACGTTCTCCCTCGCTCACATCGAGCGAAATCCCGTCGAACAGCGGTCCGCCGGCAAACGACTTGCTAATGGACTGACTGCCGAGCAACAACGCAATCGTGCCTCGTTCGATGGGTCGATCAACTCCGACCGTCGATCATAGCGAATGTTCGTTGCTGGCGGACGCATTTTCGGCCGCGGGCCGTCGTTACGTGTTGATTTCGAACCCTTTGCGGTTTTCGCGCGCGAGGAACGTGTTCGCCTGGGCGTCGCCGATGATTTCTCGCTGCGCGGGGTCCCACCGCAATTCTCGGCCCAGGCGCATGGCGATGTTCGAAAGGTGGCAGATTTCGAGCATGCGGTTGTGCGACCAAACATCCGAGATCGGTTGCTTGCGCGACTTCATGCCTTCGATAAAATTGGCGGTGTGGTTCGCGCTGACCGGGCCGCCGTAGATTTTTTCGATCGCGCCTTCCGGCAGCGGTTTATCCTGCAGGTCTTCCACCGGCTTGCCGGTTAGCTTGCCGCGGTTGACGAAGAACCGTCCTTCCGTTCCCTCGAACAGGATGCCATTGTCGCCGGCGCTATTGATCACCAGCTCCACGCCGTTGGGCATGTCGACGCGGATGGAGAAGTCGGTGGCAGCGTTGTAGCGATCGTCGACCGTGGGGTATCCGTCTTTGTATGGGACGGGCAGCTTGTACTCGATCGGCGTGACTTTGCTGGGGCCCGTGTCCGTGGCTGCCAGCGCCCAGCAGGCAATGTCGACGTGATGGGCGCCCCAGTCGGTGAGCTTGCCGCCGGAGTACTCGTGCCAATTGCGGAACGAGTAGTGGCAATTGCTGTACAACGGCACGCCGCCGCCGTAGCCCTTGCGCAACTCCGGCAGGGCGCGATACGGCACGTTTGGCGCCGGGCCAAGCCAGAAATCCCAATCGATCTGTTCG
>DASZPI010000280.1:0-6611 GCA_035550355.1 Pirellulales bacterium | reverse complement strand
GCACTTCGGCAACGCTTCGGCCAATGGGTCCGCCTCGGCCGCGCAAAATCCCAAGTGCAGGTGCCGCCGCCAGCCCTCCGCATACTCGTAACGCCCCGAAAGCCGACCGACTTCGCGCGAGCCTTCGCGCATGGTGTGCAGGTACGAATCGAAGCCCTGGCTTTCGTCGAGCCATAGTTTCTGGCTGGCGTGGCAGGCGAGCATCTCGGTTTTTTGCTCGAGCACGTCGCCAATATCGACAAACAACCCAGGTCGCACCGGGTTGTACAGCGGATCGCAATTGCCATGCGGCTGCGCGTGGTAGACCGTTACCGGTTCGCTAACGGCGGGGCGGGGCGGATGGGTGGGAAAGTTGGGCATGCCGCGCGCAAAAGCCGCCGTAATTGCCAAGCGACAGGTGTTCATGTGGTCTTCCATGTAATCGTGCGGCGCATGGGTGAGCACGATCTGCGGAGCGACCTCGCGCATGACGGCCGACAGTGTTGCCAAGGTTGCACGATCGTAGAACACGTCCATGTCGTGGGCGATGCTCTCGTGAAATTCCGCGCCGATCAACTTGCAGGCTGCGATTGCTTCGTCGCGGCGCATGCGAGCGAGCTCTTCGCGGCCGTAAACCGTCGAGCCGCAACAGCCGTCGGCCACATTCATGTAGTGAATCTCGTAACCGACGCTTTGTAGGCGCAGCAGCGTGCCGGCGGCGACGAATTCAATGTCGTCGGGATGGGCGAAGACGGCGAAGGCGCGTGGTTTCATCGCGGCGTTTGAAACTGGAAATCCGTTGTGCTCGTCTTTGAGCCGGGCACGTCGAGTGGGTTGTCAGGCAGGGAACGCGGAAGGGCTTGATAATCCACATTCGGCGGCGGCATCTGCGCCGCCTTCCACGACGCCCATACCCGCGGCAAGCGATCGCGCAGCAGGTCGCGCGTCGCGGTCGAAAGTCGCTCAGGCGCCATCGGCACCACCACGAAATCTTCGTCGTCGAACGACCCTGCAAACCGGCCGACCTTATACTCAGGCCGAAAGCTACCGTCGTCGCCGAGTGCCTTGGTCGACACCGGTCGTGGGACGGTGATGAAAAAGCGATGCTCATTAAGAGCGGCGGCTTGGTCCGCAGCCGGTTTCAGACGTCGCGAGCGTAGCAGCTCGGCGTAAAGTTGCCGCGCGGTTTGTTGCGACGGGTCGACAAGCGTTAAATCCGCGGCGATCGCGTTGCGAAACGGAGCATTCCCCGCGGGATCGCGAACCTCGCGGAGCTGCTCGAACGCTTTGCTGATCCGCGCCTTTTCCAGCGGGTAATGCGTGCAACCAAGCACCACAGTAGAAATCGGACGCTCGCCTCCAGCGGTTCGATACGATTCGACAAGCGCGATCAGATCGGCGCGAATGCAATCGTCGACATTTCCGGCCGTCCCTTCGATGGCGGCCGCCAAACCAGGGCTGCCGTGCTGCACGATCGTGCCGACGCGGCGACCTGCGCGTCCGGCCATACGCTCGATGGTGCGTGGATAGGCACCGCTCGAACAGGTGCCGACCGTAGCGTAAATCGCAACCGCATCGGGCTCGGCGGTCGTCGGCAAGCGTTCGACCACGCCCGATGCCCCCGCTTCGATCACGCCGATCACCGGCACCGGCAAACCCAGGCGCTCGGTCAATGTGCGAATGTCGCCAATGCCGTAGGCGGTCGCCGTGTTGCAGGCGATCACAATCGCCTTGATGGGCGGCTTATCGAAACGAGGCTCGCGCGCTTTTGGGTCTGACCAGTACCGCTGCCCCAACAGGAACAGCGCGTCGCGCACGATCAGCTCGCGCAGATAAGGTTCGTTGCCGGCCGCGCAATAGTTTCCATACGGCATGTTGGCCTGGTCGGCCAGGTAAATGAACCGCTCATTCTCCAGGTCGGGGCGGCCATCGGGCTTGGGTTGGTGCGTGACGTTGTTGTAGTGGTCGATCGTCAGCATCGCCTCGAGCACCGTCAGGCCGCCAATCCCCGAATCGAACACGCCGATCGGCAGGTTGGTGAACAAGTCGGCATCCTTGGGCGGCTCCACGCGGTAGAGAGCGCTGTTGCCCTTGGCGACGGCGTCGATGATCCGGGGCAGATTATCGTCGGCGTGCACCGGCACCGAGCACGCAGCCACGATCCAAGCGATCTTAACCACGCGGCGGAGTATTAATGCATCTCGGCGGTGCATGTGCCGATGCCCGGTCGATAGAAGTTGAATTGCACGTTCGCATGGTCAGCCAGCAGCGACATCGGCACCGCCGAGTCGGGAATCCGCTTTGAGATCATCAGCGTCGTCAGTCGCTGGCCGAAGGGATTGTCGTGATTGCCGGCATGCCAGATCGAGACCTTCTCGGCCTTCCACGTCTCAAGCGGCCCGACCGAGATCGCTTGGGTGGGCACGTTCGTCACCACTCCGCCGCCACTGGTTCGCGCGTTCTGGATGATCGTCATAGGATGCAGGTCGACGACGCGCGTGCCTAGCTTGCGGTATTCGGCCGGCGGCGGTGGGGCGTCGCGGTACTTCCCGTCGCGCTTTGGTGGATCGTTGAACGCCCAATGCTTGACTTCGCCTTGGCCGCCCTGCATGACCAGGCATCGCGCCTGGTCGTAGCTGCGCGTGTACTCGTCGGGTTTCGCGGTGGGAAAATGGATGTTCTCGCGCGGCAGCCGCAGCTCGGGCCGGATGCGATTGAAGCACAGATCCATGTCGGCCTTGGCAAAACTGAGCGGGAAATCGATCGGCGCCTCGCGGCCATCGAGCACCCATTCGTCCATGCCCCAGAAGTGGGCATGTCGCAGATCGAGCTCCAACTCGTTCACCAATCGGGCGACGAGCGGCAACTGCTCGGTCGGCCCGATCGGTCCGCAAATCCCCGCCGGCTGCGAAGGCGTGGCTTGCTTCCAGGCGGTGATGTACTCCAGCGCCTCGGCGAGATAGAAATCCTCGAGCGTGTCGTAGAACTTTACCGTGAACCCAGGGCGCGAGAGGCCGAGCATGTCGTCGGCCGTTAGCTGCGCGGCATCGTCAAGGATCTCGCGATCGAGCGTGGTATAGTCCCACCACTCGGGACTGATCTTGCTCAACGGACGCATCGCACACTCCGAGATTTTTACGATATCACAGGGCACCGTGACGCGCCTCTGCGGTAAGCTCTTAACGCGGCGGCTTCACGTTCTTCAGCGGCCCCACCGCCATGCTGGTATTGATTGTCAGCGGATACTTGGCAATCAGCGCTCGCAGGTCGGAGTCGGTAACTGCATCGATGGCAGCCAGGTCGTCGGCAACCGAGCGATGCTCGTGCCGATAGGTCCAGTTGCCCCCCACGTTGAACAGCCTCCCGCGGGGACGTTCGCTCGAAAGCACCACGCGCGAACTGATCTTGTTCTTAGCTTGCTCGATCTCTTCGGGCTTGATCCCTTCGGCCTCGAGTGTGCGATACAGGTTCAGCACTCGCTGCAAATTTTCCTCGGCCTGCTCGGGCGCGCAGCTTAGATACGTGATGTACAGTCCCGCGCCGTCGTAGTCGTGATGTCCCAGCGAGGCGCTTTCGGCGAGTCCCGGATCGACAAGCGACCAGTACAGACGGCTCCCCGAATCGTCGCCGACAATGGTCGACAGCACCTTGGCGGCGAAGCGGTCCTCATCGGTTGCCGAAGGGCCATTCGCCAGTTGAATAATGTACTCCTGGGTGGCCGATTCCTTGTGCATGCACTCGAACTGCGAACTGCCTTCGGGACGCGGACGCTGGCGACCGGTGTCGAAGCGCTCCCAACCGCCGCAGCAGCGCTCGGCCGTACTCAGCAGATCGTCGAAGTCGATTTTTCCGGTGCCGACCAGCGCAATGTTCGCGGGGCTGTAGCGGCGACGAAAATATTCTCGCATTGCCGCAACGGGCAAGGCGGCAATACTCTCCTTCGTGCCCAGCACGCTGCGCCCCAGCGGATGCTTGCCGAAGTGCAGGGCCCGTACGCGATCGTCGGCCCCGAAGGGGGGCTGATCCTCGTACATTTTGATCTCTTCGATGATCACCTGCTTTTCGGTGTTGAAGTCGGTCTCGCGCAGGCTGGGCCGAAGAATATCGGCCAGCAATTCGACAGCCGATCGCTGGTACTCGGGCAGCACCGCCGCGTAGTACACGGTCGATTCTTCGCTGGTGAAGGCGTTGTAGTGGGCGCCCATCTCGTCAAAATGCCGGTTCACGTCGTCGGCGCTCCGCGACGGCGTTCCCTTGAATACCATGTGCTCGAGGAAGTGACTCACCCCGGCAATTTCGTCGGATTCGTCGCGTGCGCCGGTCTTTACGAAAAACCCCAGTGCGGTCGATCGCGCGTCGTCGTTGCACTCGGCAACCACTTCCAAGCCGTTGGAGAGCGTATGCTCACGAAACTGCACGGGCGACCTCCAGCGGCTCCGGGCCAAGAGTGACGATGGTAAATCTCTGCGGCGGATGCTCGGCAAGGTAAGCGTTGATGCTGTCGCGCGACAACGCATCGATCAATTTGCCGACCTCATCAAGCGTTCGCGCGCGGCCCAGATAATACCAGTCGCGGCTGATCGCCGAAGCACGAGCGCCGCTCGATTCGCCCTGCATGATCAACGAGCTCTTGATCCGCGCCTTAAGGCGGTCGAGCTCCTGCGCCTCGATGCCTTTGGCCAGGCGTCGCAACTCACCGATCGTCACATCCAACGTTTCCTGAGCGCGCTCGGCGCTGGTGCCGGCATAGCACATCACGCTGCCGCGATCGCGCAGCGAACTATGTGCCGCGTAGACGCTGTAGCACAGGCCGCGTTTTTCACGCACTTCGGTGAACAGCCGCGAACTCATGCCACCGCTGAGCACCCCGACCGAACCCCACGCCTGGAAATAATCGGCATCGCGGTAGGCGGCGCTATCGTAGGCGATGCCGATCTGCGTCTGATTCGATTCGTGCTGCAACTGAGCGATGCGTTCTCGCGTCGGCTGCTCGGTGGGCTCGGCAGCAACCACCGGCTGCCAGTCCCCGAACAGTCGAGCGATGTGATCTTTCAGCACTGGCCAATCGATCCGTCCGGCAACGCCAAAGATGGCGCCGTTGGGGCGATACTGCCGCGCGTAGAATTTCCGCACGTCGTTGAGCGTCGAAGATTCGAGCCCTTGCGCATTGCCCTGGCTAGGGCGGCCCCACGGCTCGGGATACTGTCGCCGACGCAGCTCGAGCATCACCTTTTGGGCCGGTTCATCCTCGACGGCACTAAGCTCCTGCTCGGCAACCGCCCGGCTGGGCTCGAGTTCGTCGGCCGGAAAGTGCGGCTGTCGAATCAGATCGCCGTAAATCGAAAGGGCCTCGAACAGGTTGCGGCCCAGCAACGCGCCGCTGAAACTGGTGTGGGCATCGCTGACGCTCTCGCCGCGCTCGACGCCGAGGTTATCGAGATCGGTGACAAACTGGCGATTGTCGCGAGTGCCCGAGCCGCGCAGGGCCATTTCGCACGACAGGCCAGCCAGCCCGCCGCGATCGGCCGGTTCGTAGGCACAGCCGGCCGGCAATCGTAACGAGAACGCCGCCGACTCGACCCCCGCCATTGGCTCGGCAACCAGAACGAGACCATTCGGAAATGTGTGCGAGTAGATCGTTTGCTTCACCGATGGCGCTCGCCTTTGCGTGTGCGAAACGTGCTGCCGCAGAGCGGAAGTCGTTGAGCGTAGCCGGTGTACAACAGCGACGCAACCGCATGGAATTCGCCGGCTCGGCGCGCGGTAGGATTGGTCTGGCTGGAATAAAACGCTGCTATCAGGGCTCTAAAGACTGGATGGATTGCGCGCCAGCGGGAGCGCATTGAGATTGGCATTACCATACTTTATTCAACTCGAGGTACCAGGATGAAGAGCATCGTTGCCGTTTTGGTCAGTGTCGGGGCGGTCGTCAGTTTTGCTGGATGCGAGAAGCAGAACGCGAAAACCACTGCCGACGTAAAGGCGGCCGTTGACAAGGCAAACGCCGAAACGCAAAAGGCCGCCGCCGAAACCAAAAAGGTGACCGAAGACATGAAGGCCGCGGCCGACAAGGCCATGGCCGGCATGAAGCAGGACACCAACGACCTGAAGAAGGCAGCCGATGCGGCCGCCGCCGACCTGAAGAAGGCTGCGGACGACACCGAAAAAGCCGCGAAGGATTTGAAGGACAACGTCAAGAAGAAAGCCAAGGCCAAGCTCGACGAAGCCGACAAGGGCCCCGACTTGAAGCCCGCCGAGAAGCCCGAAGACAAGTAGTTGCGAACGGGTCGCCTGCCCGCCATCGGTGTGGGTTGCGATTCCGGATGCAGCGCTCCAACGGATGGACACAGGTCCTGCTCATTGAGCAGGACCTGTTCTATTTTGGAACCGACTCGGCCACGCCGCCGCTCGCCGCGTGCACGCGGTCGCCGTAGAATACTCTCGGCCTTGGCAACCCGAGCTTTCCAACGGTGCGATTGCGTGAAGGAACAGGACCCACTCGGCGGCGTCATTCACACCTACCAGAAGTACGACCCGCAACAATTTCCCAGCCCGACGCAGCCAGCCCCCGATCTTGTGTCGAGTGCGTTCGAACACATGCTGGCCTATGGCAGCATGCGCGAGCTGACCGA
>DASZPI010000279.1:0-15211 GCA_035550355.1 Pirellulales bacterium | reverse complement strand
AACTGGCCGATCTGCTGGCTCAGCAGAGCATCACGATCGAGGCCAACGCGAACGACGAAGGCCACCTGTACGGCTCGGTCGGCGCGACTGACATCGTTAATGCGCTGAAGCGCAACGATTTCACGGTGACCGCCGATCAGATTCGCCTCAAGGGTCCGCTCAAGGAATTGGGCCTGTACACGGTGAACGTGCACATCGGTCACGAAATCGAGACCGAGCTCAAGGTGTGGGTCGTGCCGACCGTGACCGACGAAGAAGCGGCCACGCCCAAGCCGCAGGCGTAGCGGGCGGCCGCTCCGCTTGGTGGCGATGCGTCGTCACTTACATCGTCGAGCGTTCCAGCGAGCGTTTCGGCTTTTCGCTCGCCGCTTCGTAATGCTCGCGCAGGAAGTCGGCGAACTCGGGCACGCTGATTTCGCTCGAGTCGACAAATCGCAGCTTCACCAGGTCTTTATCCGGACGCTCGGTCTGCAACTCGGGATTGCCGGCCAGGCCTGCAATGCGGCCCAGTGCAAATCGTCCCTTCGGCCCGGCCAACGACAGGTCGATGCCGGCTTGCCGCTTGGTGTGGATCGTGGCCCACGGCTCGCCGCCGCCGGGCGGGCAGACGTGTACCACCTGCTGATTGTTCCACAGGAACTGACCGCCTTGCGCCGTTTCGGCCAATAGCTCACACAGGTCTTCGAGCACTTCCACTTCCCAGTCGATGCGTTTGCCGGGCGGGAAGCCTTTGCGCGACAGATGCCATTTCTGCCCGAGCACTTTCCAGGGCATGATGTCCTCGGGCCTTTGCTCGGCGCGCTGGGCGAATCGCTGGAAGCCGGCCACGGCTTCTTCCAGAAACTTCCAGAATTCCGGCCGGTCGATCTCGCGCATCCAGTGTACGCGCAACTGCACTTCCTGCCAGGGCCCGCGCAGGTTCTTGCACTTCACGCGCGGTTCGGAGCCGTAAACCGGCAGCTCGTGAATCTCATTCAGCGGCTTCAGATCGAGCCGCGCGACCAGGTCGTCGCGCTGGAACGATTTCTTGGCCACGCGGAATTTCAACTGCAACAGCCATTCTTCGCCGGTCACCGCGTGCAGGAACCAGCCGTCTGATTTTTTTTCGCCCGTGATTTCGACGATCGTCCGATTGTTCCAATTCGTCGGAGCAAATTGCCCCAGCTCCTGCACGCGATCGATGATGCGGGCCAGGATTTTGCCGTCCCACCGGCACGGTTGACCCGAGCGGCCGACGCGGTCGCGCGTGTGCCAGTTGCGGCCGTCGGTTTGCCAGGGCATCTGCGTTTCGCGGCCGATCTCGTTGATTTCCAGGTCCGCTTCGCGGCGCGCCTCTTGCGCGGCAAAGTCGAACATCTTGCGTTCGACGTGCGGACCGGCAGCAAGAACCGGCGCCAATGTCTCGCCGGTGTGCGATCGCAAAAACTCGCTTGCTGAGCGCGCTGCACGTTTTGATTTCGCCGGCGCCGCGGCCTCGGCATGGGCCACGACCTGCTCGGGCGTGCCGGCCACGACGACCCGGCCCCCCGATTCGCCCGCCTCGGGCCCCATGTCGATAATCCAGTCGGCGGTCTTGATCACGTCCAGATTGTGCTCGATCACGACCACGGTATTGCCCAGGTCCACCAGGCGGTTCAGCACGTCGAGCAGTCGGGCCAGATCGTCGAAGTGCAGACCGGTCGTCGGTTCGTCGAGCAGATAGAGCGTTTGTCCCGTGTCAGGTCGCGCGAGCTCGGCGGCCAGCTTCACGCGCTGCGCTTCGCCGCCCGAAAGCGTGGGCGCCGACTGCCCCAGTCTTAGATAGTCGAGCCCCACGTCGCACAGCGTTTCCAGCACGCGGCGAATCTTGGGGATGTTCTTGAACAGCTCCAAGGCCCGGCCGCACGGCATGTCGAGGACGTCGGAAATCGAGTGCCCATGAAACTGCACGGCCAGCGTTTCGGGGTTGTAGCGGCGTCCTCGGCATTCGTCGCATTCGACCCACACGTCGGGCAGGAAGTGCATCTCGATGCGCAGCTGGCCGTTCCCTTCGCATTTTTCGCAGCGACCGCCCGGCACGTTGAAGCTGAATCGCCGCGGCGTGTAGCCGCGCAACTTGGCGTCGGGCAGCTCGGCGTACAAAGCGCGGATCAATTCGAACACGCCTGTATAGGTTGCGGGGTTCGAGGTGGGAGTGTTCCCCAGCGGCTGCTGATCGACGCGAATGACCTTGTTGATCCTCTCGACGCCGCGAATGGCATCGTGCGGCGCCGCAAGATTCGTAGCCCGGTGCAACGTGCGGGCCAGCGAGTTGTAAAGCACATCTTCGACCAGAGAGCTCTTGCCGCTACCGCTGACGCCGGTGACGACGGTGAAAGCGCCCAGCGGTATGCGCACATCGACGCTGCGCAGATTGTTATGCCGGGCGCCGATCACTTCCAGCCAACCGCCGCCGGGCGGGAGCCAATCTTCGCCCTGCTCGGGGCGCGGTACAGGCGGCGCCGCGGTTTTTCGTGCGACCGCCTTTTGGGTTTTCGCATTGGCCGATTCTTTCGCCGCCGCGCGTTTGCTCTTGGCCTTGCCCGCGTTTTCCGTCGGAACCTCGGCGCGAATCGTCAGTCGGCGGTTCGTCGGGACCGGGATCGCCTTCTTGCCCGACAGGTAGGGGCCTGTGACCGACGTTTTGATCTGCGAGACTTTTTGCGGCGTGCCGCGGGCCACGATCTGCCCACCGTGTTCGCCGGCGGCGGGACCGAAGTCGAGCAGGCAGTCGGCGCCCGCGATCACTTCGCGATCGTGCTCGACCAACAGGAGCGTGTTGCCCAGGTCGCGCAACCGTAAGAGCGCGCCGAGCAAGCGGAGATTATCGCGCGGGTGCAGGCCGATCGTCGGCTCGTCCAGCACGTACAACACGCCGGTCAGGCCGCTGCCAACCTGGCTGGCCAGGCGAATGCGCTGCGCCTCGCCGCCCGAGAGCGTGGGGGCCGGGCGATTGAGCGTCAGGTATTCGAGTCCGACGTCCACGAGGAATTGCAGTCGATTGCGAACCTCGCGCACCAACTCGCCGGCGATTTTGCGCTCCGTGGCGGTCGGCTTCCAACCGTTGAATTGTTCCAGCAGCTCGCCCAGCGGTTTGCGGCACACGTCGTCGATCGTTTCGCCGCGCAGCCGCACGGCCGCCGCATCGTCGCGCAACCGGCTGCCGCCGCAGGTCGAGCATTCGACATCATCGACCAGGTGGTCGAGCTTCGTGCGCATGCCGCTCGACAGGCGCGACGCTTCTTCGAGCGCCGGATAGAGCCCCTTGTATTGGAAGCGGAATAGCGGTCGATCCGCCGATTTCTTCGCGCCGGGCGCGGGCACGTTGATCCAATCCTCGCCCACCCCGTGCAGGACCATGCGCCGCTGTCGGGCGGGAAGCTGCTCGAACGGCACGTCGCTGGGCACGCCGGTGTGCTGCGACAGCGCGGCCAGCATCACTTGAAACAACTTGTTGTCGACGCCCGGCCACAGAGCGATGGCGCCCTCTTTGAGCGATAGCTTGGGATCGTGCAACAGGGCCGACGTGTTGGCGCCGGTTTGCGTTCCCAACCCTTCGCACACCGGACACCAGCCCAGCGAGCTATTGAAGGAGAAGCTGTGGGGCGTCAACTGCTCGAAGCTGCGGCCGCACTTGTCGCAGGCAAAGTGCTGGCTGAAGATCTCGGTGCGCCAGCGGCTCTCGGCCACGTCATCGACCGGAAACGCCACGTGCAGCACGCCGCGCCCCAGCGCCAGCGCACTTTCGATGCTGTCGGCGATGCGCGAACGCGCGTCGGGACGGACCGTGGCGCGATCGACAATCACTTCCACCGAGTGCTTGCGACGCCGGTCGATCGTCGGGGGCTCGTCGATCGGGTAGGTCTTTCCGTCGACGCGCATGCGCTGGTAACCGGCGGCGCGAATCTCTTCCCACAGCGATTCGTATTTGTCTCCGACGTGGATTTCCAGCGGTGCCATCAAGTACAACCTGGTGCCGGCCGGATGGGCCATCACTTTGTCGATGATCTCGTCCGCGGTCTGCGTGCCGATCGGAATTTCGCAATCGGGGCAGTGCGGCTGGCCGAGCCGCGCGAACAGGATGCGCAGGAAGTCGTAAATCTCGGTCACCGTGCCCACGGTCGAGCGGGGCGTGTGGCCGAGATTCTTTTGCTCGATGGCGATGGCCGGCGACAGCCCTTCGATATGCTCGAGCTGCGGCTTTTGCATCTGGCCGACGAACTGTCGGGCGTAGGAGCTGAGGCTTTCGACGTAGCGGCGCTGCCCTTCGGCATAGATGGTGTCCATGGCCAGCGAACTTTTGCCGCTGCCGCTGGGGCCGCAGCAGACCGTCATGGCGTCGCGCGGAATCTCGACGTCGACCTCCTTCAGGTTGTGCTGCTTGGCGCCGCGCACCTTGATGGCCGTGGCCGATTCGAGCGGTGGACGTTTCGCGGCGCCGTTGCCCGAAAGGTCGAACGGCTGATCGGAACGCGCCAATACGGGTTTGAGCGCTCGCCCGGTATACGACTCCTTGACTTTGGCGACTTCCTCGGGCGTTCCTACGGCGACGACCTGACCACCGCCGGCGCCCCCTTCGGGCCCCATGTCGATGATCCAATCCGCGGTCTTCACGACGTCGAGGTTGTGCTCCACGACCAGCACGGTGTTGCCGGCGTCGGCAAAGTCGTGCAGCACCTTGAGCAGCATGTGGATGTCGGCGAAGTGCAGCCCGGTCGTCGGCTCGTCGAGCAGATAAAGCGTGCGGCCGGTGCTTTTCTTCACCAGCTCGCGGGCGAGCTTGATGCGCTGCGCCTCGCCGCCGGAGAGTGTCGGCGAGGGCTGGCCCAGCTTCACGTAATCGAGCCCCACGTCGTGCAGCGTCTGCAATTTATGCCGCACGGCGGGAATGTTCTCGAAGTGCGCGAGCGCCTGCTGCACGTCCATCTCCAGCACGTCGGCGATCGACTTGCCCTTGAAGCGAATCTGCAGCGTCTCGCGATTGAAGCGATGCCCCTGGCAGACGGGGCAGGTGACCCACACGTCGGCCAGGAAGTCCATTTCCAAACGGTTCGAGCCGTTTCCCTCGCACGCTTCGCAACGGCCCCCTTCGACGTTGAAACTGAAGCGGCCTTCCTTGTAGCCGCGCGTCTTCGCGTCGTGCATCTGCGTGTACAGCTTGCGAATATCGTCGAAGACCTTGATGTAGGTCGCGGGGTTCGAACGCGGCGTGCGGCCGATTGGCGATTGATCGATGGCGATCAGCTTGTCGAGCTTCTCGAGCCCTTCGATCGCTTTGTGCTTGCCGGGATCCCCTTCGCCGCCATTGAGGTCCCGGCGCAGGGCTTCGACGAGAATGTCGCTCACGAGCGAACTTTTGCCCGAGCCCGAGACTCCGGTGACGCAAACCAGCGTGCCGAGCGGAATCTCGACGTCGACGTTCTTGAGATTGTTGTGTTCGGCGCCGAGGATCTTCAGCCAGTCCTGGCCCGGGGGGCGGCGTTTCGTGGGAATTTCGATCTTCAGCTTGCCGGAAAGATACTGCCCGGTCAGGCTGCGCGGCTCGGCGGCGATCTTCTTTGGCGGCCCGATGGCCACGACTTCGCCGCCGCGCACGCCGGGGCCGGGGCCGAAATCGATGATCGTATCGGCGGCGAGCATCGTTTCTTCGTCATGCTCGACCACGACCACCGTGTTACCCAAATCACGCAATTGCGCGAGCGTGGCCAGCAGCCGATCGTTGTCGCGCGGGTGCAAGCCGATCGACGGCTCGTCCAGTATGTACAGCACGCCTACCAGGCCGCAGCCGATCTGTCCGGCCAGGCGGATGCGCTGCGATTCTCCGCCCGAAAGCGTCGGCGCCGTGCGTGCCAGGGTGAGATAATCGAGCCCGACGTTGAGCAGGAAGCCCAAGCGGCCGCGAATCTCTTTCAAGACCTCAGCGGCGATCAGCGCGCGGGTGTCGTCGAGCGCGAGATCGCTGAAGAAATCGGATGCTTCGGCAATGCTCAGCGCGCAGACCTCGGTCAGCGAACGCGCGGGGTGATCGGCAAAGCGCGGATGCCGCGTGGCCAAGGTCACGGTGCGCGCCTGCTCGTTCAGCCGAGCGCCGGCACAGGCCACGCAGCCGACCACGCGCATGTATTTTTCCAATTGCCGGCGCTGCATGCCGCTCTGGCTGCTGCGGTATTTCGACAAGAGTTCGGGAATGACGCCCGTGTACTTGCCGCCATATTTGTGATTCCCCGGTCCGTGCCGCCACGTGAACGTGACGTGCAAGTCGCCGGTACCCCACAGCAGTTGCTTGGCGATCGCGGGGTCGAGATATTCCCACGGCGTGTCGAGAATCTGACCTTCGGCCAGGCCGAGTTGATGTTCGAGCGTTTCAGCGACGCCGGCAAAAATGTGCCGCCGCCAGCGCCCCAGGTCGCGCCACGGGCCGATCAGCTCGACCGCCCCCTGTTTGAACGACTTGCCACGATCGGGAATCAAGCGATCGGGATCAAACGTGTAGACCTCGCCCAACCCATCGCACGAGGTACACATCCCTTGCGGGCTGTTGAAGCTGAAGAGTTGCGGGCTGGGGGGCTCGAAGCTGATTCCGCAATGCGTGCAGGCGTAATGCGCCGACAGATAAATGTCTTCGCCGGCCGGCGCCGTTGGTTCGGCCGCCGTTCGTTTGCGGCGCGTCGCACGCGCGGTCGCGGCTTCTTCCGCGGCCTCGTCATCCAGCTCGGGCATGGGTGCCGCGGCGGCGCCTTCCGCCGGCTCGACCGCCACGACCATGTTGCCCCCACCGAGCTTTAGCGCCAGTTCCACGGCTTCGGCCAATCGAGCTCGCCCCTCGGGCGAGGCGGTGAGCCGGTCGATGACGACTTCGATATTGTGCCGCATCTGCCGGTCGAGCCGCAGATCGTCCGACAAGGGGACGATGCGTCCATCGACGCGGGCGCGCACGAAGCCTTGCTTGATCAGATCGACGAACAGGTCGCGGTATTCCCCTTTTTGCCCGCGTATCAGCGGCGCGAGCACGGCGAACTTGGTTCCCTTCGCGAGCGCGCCGATGCGGCCCAGGATCTGCTCGCGCGTCTGGGCCGTGATCGGTCGGGCGCATTTCGGGCAGTGCCCCAAGCCGGTGCGGGCGTAGAGGACGCGCAGGTAGTCGTAGATTTCGGTGATCGTGCCGACGGTCGAGCGCGGGTTTTGCCCCGACGATTTTTGCGAGATGGAAATCGACGGGCTGAGGCCCGAGATCGATTCCACGTCGGGCTTCGGCATCTGGCCGAGAAACTGCCGGGCGAAGCTCGACAGGCTCTCGATATAGCGGCGCTGCCCCTCGGCGTACAGGGTGTCGAAGGCGAGCGAGCTTTTGCCCGACCCGCTGACGCCCGTCAAGCAGATGAGACGATTTCTGGGAAGCGTGAGGTCGATCGAGCGGAGGTTATGCTCGCGCGCGCCTCGAATGACGATGTCAGCAGCGGCCATGCAACACTTCGGCGAGGGAAGAGGTCAATCCGTTGGCGCACGACCGCCGTCCCCTTTGCGTTCAGAACCCCTCCGTTGAGCAGAGGGCAAATTCCGAACCCCTCTCCCTTCGGGAGAGGGCAGGGTGAGGGGACGGGTCGATGCACTCGCGGCCGTGGGTCAAGGTTTCCGTAGGGCGCACGCCGGGCCAAAAGCGACAGCACGGCCGCCAAAATGCCAGCAAACGCCGGACCCTGGATTGTAGGAGACGGACGTACAGGTGGGCAAGGCGGGGCGGTTCCGAAATCGATGCACGCGGGGATCTAGTTAATCGAATGGACCAACGCCCTGCACGAAAGGAACGCCAAACGCCGTGGTCGCTGCCGCGACAACCGTGGGACTCGTGCCAACGAGGACGCCAAGAAACGCCTGTACTTGCTTCGCCGACGGAACAAACCGATTCAGCCGAGGAATCAAGGTGTGAGTGTATTGTTCCATCAAGTCATTCGCAGACTTTTCTGTTTTGGCGTTCGGCGTTGAATGTCGGTTTTTCGCGACCAGGCGTCAGGATGAGCCGCATTCGAGGACTCGCACTTTGCGCGCAAGATCGTTAGCGGTGAACAGGCTGCCCAGCGCGTTTTTGAACCCCCTCCCCGCCCCCTCATTCGCAGGGAGAGGGATTCGACCAACGCGGCCGCGGACTTGATCGCTCGTTATCGGATCGGCAGCGATTGGCCAGCGGCTTACCGTCGGCGTCGCCAGGCGAACAAGGCGAAGCCACCAAGCGCCGCCAGTACGATCGTCGACGGCTCGGGAGTGTTCACGTCCGAGCGCACGCCGACTGTCCAGGGGAATTGCGTCGGCACTAGAAATGGTGTCAGGTTTTGCATCTGTCCTGTCTCGACCAGCGGAGTGAACGGCGTGCCATTGGCCTGCATGCCAGCGATGATTTGTTGCAACTCCGGATCTCCGTCGGATACGAGCGTGACCTGCAAGGGAGCTTGCACTTGATTGGCAAGCGTTGAGATCACTACGTCGCTGACCGTAAGTTGGGCTCCGGTCGCCTTGTCGATGATCGTGATGGGGATCTCACCCGGGTCGAGCGGTTCGTTCGCCGGCTCCGTCAGTATTACGATGCTCGCGCCGGGCACGGTGGCGGCCGCCACCGGAGGAAGCGGGGCCACGGCCCCGGGGCTCCAGGTTAACGAGTTTTCGACGGCGCCGGGACCCGACTCCGCAATAAGTTGGTCGAATATCGGCACGCCAAGATCCGTGATCAGCAGTTCGTCGCTCGGTAACGCATCTTGCCCGTAAGCATTGCCGCCGAAGGCCACGAAATAGATGCTGACAACAACAGCGCCGAGTGTCGAGATCGTCTTCATTACTTGGCTCCTTTGCCATGAGTGGTGCAGCGCCAGCCGAGACGCGCGCAAACGACCTACGCGGATACCGACAAGCGTGCGAATGAACCCGAACAGACGTCGAAACTGGAGCGAGCCGAAGAGTAGAAAGCGCGATCCAAGTTCGCCGTTAGGCGACGCCGCGCAACCGGCTGCAGAAAACGCTCATTAGCGTGCCCCCGACACGGACCAAATCAAAGCACGTGCATTAGCTTTATCATCCTTAAGGGACTCTAGTTGCCTCTCCTTAGCGCGGAGCATACCGAGGCCAAACGGCCGCGTCCAGAAAATTCCGCTGCAAACGCCGAAAATCTGGAGCGAGGTTTTGTTACACGCTTGCGCGCGGTGTTTGATTCGTATCACTTGCCACGCCATTCGGGGGCCGCGACCATGTCCGCCGGCTTGCCTCTAGCTACAACTGGCCGGCGCGTCGAGCAGGAACAGTATCTCGAACGGCTGGTTGTCCTGCGCGCCGGTGATCACCTTGTACGGCAGCGGTTGGCTTTGGCTGTAGACCTTCCGGTCCTCGATCTTTGGATGCGCCTTTTCGCCCAGCTCGCGGGCAATTCCGGCGAAGTCGAACTCGGAGTCGACTGCCCCTCCGTCGGTCGTCACGACGTGCACCGTCGTGAACCAGCTACCGTCTGCCAATTCGCTGTAGATGGGATGGAAGCTCAATTCCACGCCGGGCGGCTTGGCACGATCGATCGCGCGTTCCAGCGTTGCGATGATGTCGGGATGCGTGTTGGCCATGGGCTCGATCCTGGTGGGCAGAGGCTATTCGATTGGGCACCACAAATATAGGTCATGGGCGAAGTGAGGCAGGTCGCGGCGGCCTGCGGTGACAGCCGCTGCAAGGGCCGGGTATACTGCGGCCCTACAGCGTCGGCCCGCGGGCCGACCTCATTCCTCAACCATCACACCTGCCAGCTTTTCGCCATGCATAACGCCATTACTTTTATCCGTACGCACGTGTTGCCATCTCGAAAGAATTCGCCACTGAGGCTGCCGACTGGCGCGATGACCGCGATTGCGATCGTGGGGCTCTTCGGCACGACGACGGCATCAATAACTCAGGCGGCAGAATTCAAAGCGCCTGTCGGCAAAGACGCCAAGAGCGACTGGCCGTGGTGGCGCGGCCCGGCGAGCAACGGTGTGGCCAGCGCCGATCAGCGACCACCGATGACGTGGAGCGAGACCGAGAACGTGTTGTGGAAAGCCAAGGTGCCGGGGCGCGGTCACGCCTCGCCCACGGTTTGCGGCGAGCGGGTGTTCCTGGCCACGGCCGACGAGACGCAGGAAGTGCAGTCGGTCTTGTGCTTCGACCGCCGCACGGGACGCGAGCTGTGGAAGGTTGACGTCCATTCGGGCCGGATGGATCATCACGGGCATAAGAAAAGCTCGCAAGCTTCGGCCACCATTGCCTGCGACGGCCAGCATGTGTTCGCCAACTTTCTGCACGACGGCGGCATCTACACCACGGCGCTCGACCTGTCGGGCAAGCAAGTGTGGCAAACCCGCGTGTCGAATTTCGTGACGCACCAGGGCTTTGGCTCTTCGCCAACGATCTACAAATCGCTGGTCCTGGTGGCGACTGACAACAAAGGGGGCGGTGTCGTGGCCGCGCTCGATCGAGAGACCGGCAAGGAAGTCTGGCGGCAAGAGCGGCCGAAGCAACCGAATTACACTTCGCCCGTTGTATTGAACGTGGCAGGGCGCGAGCAATTACTGCTGGCCGGTTGCGATCATATGTCGAGCTTCGACCCGGCGACCGGCAAGCCACTGTGGGAGGTCGAAGGCTCGACCACCGAATGCGTGGGCGCCATGGTCACCGACGGCGAGCTGGTCTTTGCCAGCGGCGGCTATCCCAAGAAGCTGACCGTGGCCGTGCGCGGCGACGGCTCGGACAAGATCGCTTGGGAAAACACCACGCAAACCTACGTCCCGTCGATGATCGTTCACGACGGGTATCTGTACACCGTTACCGACGCGGGCATTGTCTATTGCTGGAAATCCTCGACGGGCGAAGAGCAATGGAAGACGCGCATCGGCGGCACCTTCAATGCGTCGCCCGTGCTGGTCGGAGACCTGCTGTTCGCCACCGATCAGGAAGGCAAGACGACGATCTTCAAGGCCAACCCGGCCGCTTATGAACCGATGGGACAGAACCAACTGGGCGAAGACGTGTACGCCACGCCGGTGTTTGTCGATGGGCAGATCTTCATGCGCGTGGCACACGGCAGCAACGAATCGCGTCAGGAGTGGCTGTATTGCATCGGGGCGAAGAAGCCGTAGGGGCCCTCGCTCCTATGTTCGCGTACGGGCAACAAAGAACGAGTGCCATGCTTTTTCGCCGGAGGCGAATAAGCATGCCCCCGGGAACGGGCCAGACATCGCGGCACCGCCGCGTTAGCTGCATCGCCACGCCGGATTCGGTCCGGCGCCTGTCTTTACTTCACATGCTTATTCGCCCGTGGCGAGAAAGCATGGCATACGCGTGATGCCGTTGAGACTATCCAATCGCGCAACAGGAACACACGCGTCGTGTTATGTAGACTGCGGATGGCGACGCGCTTTCCAGGACTTCCGCGCCAGGGTGCGATTCCACACGGGTGGCTCGCCATTCGGTCGAGCTTGTGCTAGTTTCGGCAATCGGCATTCGGGGCTGCGAGGAACGGTGTGCCGGTCTTAGGAACAGACTGGCCTGGCGACGGCGTCGTTCGGACTTGTGGCGGGCCGGCTCTCTACAGCCGGCAAGTATTCCTCCTCAGTCGAAGCGCGAGGAACATCTCATGCGATCCCTGGTCATTCTTCGTGGGGCGTCCGTGGCGCTTGCGCTTGGTGCGATTACTCTCTGCGGTGCGCCGATATCCGCCCAGGTGACCTGGGACGCCGCAGGTGGCGCCGATAAGAGTTGGGGAAACGTCGCCAACTGGAGCGGCAATGCAGTTCCGGCACCCGGTGATCTTGTGATTTTCAATAACACGGGCGCGTCGAATTTGCCCGGCTCGCCCACCAGCGTGCTGGACATGGCGCGCACGATCGGCGGGTTATCGATCGCGAACTCCGGTGGCAAGTATCAAACCATCGATCTTGGAGGCAACACGCTGCAAGTCAACGGCAACGTCGACGTCAACACCAACGTGATCGACTCGACGCTGGCGACCATCAAAAATGGAACGTTGAATCTGGGAACGCCTACCGGATTAGTCGACCTCTCCGTGGGGCGCGTGACCATCGCGGGCGGTACCGACGCGCTGGCGACTCTCGATCTGACGGGTGCTACGGTCAATGGCAACATCGGCAATTTGATCGTGGGCGAAAAAATCTTGGGCGGGAATCATGCCGCGGTCGGTACGCTCTCGCTCGGTACCGGCGGATCGCTCGCTGTCGGTTCGCAAACGACATTGGGAAAGATCGTCATCGGGCACAACGCCAATGGCGGCGGCGCTGCGGGCACCGTCGATCTCAGTCAGCAGGCGACGTTTTCGGCAAACGTGTCGAGCCTGCTCTTGGGCACCGCGGAGGTCGGCACCGCCTCGGGCACTTTGTCATTGGCGGCGACCAACACGATCAATGCCGGCACCGTCCGCGTCGGTTATTCGACGAACGACGACAATGGCACGAGCACGCTTCACTTGGGCGCCTCGAACACGATCGTCGCCAACGAGCTGACGATCGGCGGCCAGAAAAGCACCGGCACCCTCGACATTCCCAAAGGGGGCACTTTCAATCTGGGCACAGTTGCCACGCCAACGAATTTGACGGTCGGTGAAACCGATGCCGCCACGGCCACCAGCTTTCAAGGCACCGCAAATCTCTCCAGTAGCACATTCAACGCCACGCTCAGTGCGCTCACCGTCGGCGTGAAGACCGGCGGTGGCAGCGGGCCGCAAACGGGCAGCGAGACCGGCACGCTCACCGGGGGAACCGCTGGCAACATCGTCATTGGTTCCCCCGCTTCGCCGGGCACAATCACCGTCGGACAAGTGTCTGGTGGCGGAGGCGGATTCGGCACCGTCGATCTCAGCGGCGAAAGCAGCTTGACCGCGAATGTCACGACGATGCTCGTTGGCAACGCCGCCGGTGGTACCGCGACCGGAATCTTGTCGCTGCCGGCCAGCAATACCATCAATGCCACTACGATTCGCGTAGGCTACTCCTCGGCCGGCGACACGCAATCGTCGCCCAATGCACTGCACCTGGGAATGAACAACACGATTACTGCCAGCGAGTTGACGATCGGCGGCCAGCAGAGCAACGCATCGCTTGATATGCCCAGCGGCGGCACACTGAACCTTGGCCTCAGTGGCACGCCCACAACTCTCAACGTCGGCCAAACCAACGCGCCTACGGCGTCCAGTTTTCAAGGGTCGATGCAGCTCTCCGGAGGCACGTTCAACGCCAACCTGAGCTCACTGACCGTGGGAGCGAAAGCCGGCGGCGGTAACGGGACGCAGACAGGTAGTGAGACGGGCACGCTCGCCGGCGGCAACGCGGGCAACATAACGATCGGGTCGCCAAATGCGCCTGGCTCAATTGCCATTGGACAAGTGGCGAGCGGAGGAGGCGGTTTCGGCTCCGTGGATCTTAGTCATGAGAACAGCTTGACGGCGAACCTTTCGACGTTGCTCGTCGGTAACGCGGCCGGCGGTACGGCGACGGGCACGCTGTCGTTGCCGGCCGTTAACAACATTACGGCCAATACGGTGCGCGTGGGCTATTCGAGTGTCAACGACATGCAGTCTTCGCCCAGCGCCTTGCACTTGGGCATGAGCAATACAATCACGGCCAACGAGTTCACGATCGGCGGCCTGCGGTCGACCGGCACGCTCGACATCCCGGTCGGCGGCACGTTATCGCTGGGCAGCAGCAACGTGCCGACCAGCTTGTACGTGGGCGAAACCGATGCTCAGACAAACCAATCCGAATCGGGCTCTGTGAATCTCTCCGGCTCGACGTTCAACGCCACGCTCAGCTCGCTCGCCGTCGGCGTGAAAACGGGGGGTGGCAATGCCTCGGAAACCGGCACCCTCACCGGCGGTAATGCCGGCGGCGTCGCCGTCGGCTCACCGAGCGCACCAGGCAGCGTGACGATCGGGCAAAGCCTGGGGGGCGGCGCGGGCAACGGCACCGTTGATCTCAGCGGACAAAGTAATTTTACGGCCACGCTCAGCCAGGCGATCATCGGCCAGAACGGCAGCGGTTCTTTGAAATTGCCCGCCACAAGCGCCATCGATACGCAAACCCTGATCGTGGGCGACAACGGCACAGGTAACCTTGCGTTCGGCAAGCAGAATACGCTCTTGGCCGACACGATGCAGGTCGGCAATAGCTACTCAAACGCCAGCGTCACGATTCCCGCCGGCGGTTCCATCTCGATCGGCTCGTCCGTGCGGCCGACCGATCTTTCGATCGGCAAGGTTTTGATCAATACCAACAGCACCTACACCAGCACCGTAGACCTGTCGAAGGCAACGGTCAACGCCTGGTTCAGCAACCTGACCGTTGGCTCGCGCGATACGAGCCTGCCCGGCGGCGAGATAACGCATTTCAACGGCGGCAACTCCGGCACGGTCAACGTCGGCGTCACGGGGCACACGGCCAACATGATCGTTGGAGCGGGGACGAATAGCAGCGTCGATTTCTCGCAGATGGACGCGTTCATTGCCAACTTGAATCAGATGTCGCTCGGCGCGAATGGCTCGGCCACGGTGGCGCTGGCGAAATCGACGTTCGTCGATGCCAGCTCGATGGTTGTCGGCAGCGGCACCGGCGTTAATGGAAATGCCACGCTGACGCTCGGGCAAATCAACAGCTTGTACGTCGACAACATTCAGGCGGGCATCAACTACGGCAACGGAACCATTCAACTGCCCGCCGGCGGGACGTTGAATCTGGGCCTGCCCGGGCGACCCACGACGCTCGTGCTCGGCAGTGGCGTGACGAACACGAACAGCACCTACACCGGCACCATGGATCTTACCGCCGGAACCGTACACGCCTATCTCGGCGACGTCACGCTTGGTCAGAAGGACACCCAGCCGGGCCTGCAAAGCGGCGTGCTGTCGATCTCGAACCATGCCGACAACACGATCGTCGCCAATTCCATCGTGATGGGCACGGGCAACGCCAGCGGAACGATCAACTACGGCGGCGGCGACTTCACGGCCGCATCGATCGCCAAGGGCGCAGGCGGCAGCGCAACCTTCAATTGGCAGGGCGGAACGCTGCACGTCGGTACGTTCGGCACGCCGAGCATTCATTTCGACCTGGCGAACACCGGCACGGGGATCCTCGCTCCGGCTAACTCGGCCGGGACAATTCCCGGGACGACCCAGGTTTTCGGC
>DASZPI010000278.1:0-8180 GCA_035550355.1 Pirellulales bacterium | reverse complement strand
GTTCGCGTAATGCCGCGGCCCTTTCGCAAACCGTCTCCGCGCCGGGCACTTCTGCGCCGGCCGCCTCGGCCCCGGCCACCATGCCCGCGCCGGCGGCGAAACCAAGCTCGTCGATTCCACCAGCCGTAACAGCGGCACCGGCAGAGCCGGCGAAAACGACAACCCTGTTTATCGCCGGCACGCCAGCGGCCGAAATCGCACCTCCGCGACGTTCGCTGACGCGCGCGGGTGAAACGACGCGGCCCGACACGCAAACGACGGTGGCTCTGCGGTCGTCGCCGGCCACCGAGGCGACGCCCGCTTCACAGGCCGCCGAGCAACCACCCGTGGCCAACTCGGCCGCGCGGCGACAAGCCCCTGTGTCGATCCCGCGCGAGACACCCGTGACAACTCTTCAGTCCCCGCAAGCGCACGACCCGATCAGCTCACGATTGGTGCCAGGGTCGGCGATCGCAAATATCGCCGAGTTGTTGCCAAAGCGCGCACCCAGCGTCAGCGTTAAATCCTCGCCGGCAGCAATTCCGGCGAATGCTGCCGCTGCGTCGCCCTCCAAACCGGTCACCATCTCGACGCTCGACGAAGCCGCGAGCAAGCTTGCGCGCCAATCGATCGGCGCCGCCCCGCACACTTCGACCGAGTCGTCGGCCCTCGTCGGGCCAACAAGTGCTCCTGCGCCGACCGATTCGGCCGCGCCGGCGACGGTTCTCGCGCCGAAACCGGATATGCCGCCACGTTTAGAATCGAGCATTTCGGCTTCGTTGAAGGATCGCCTGCGGTCGGCCCATGTAAAGATGCTCGACGCGTCGGAATCGGCGCAACGAGTTGAGCAGGAAGCGACGTCTTCCGATGAAACGACACCGGAACACGGCGATTCGAATCTCACGGCGTCGAACGACCCGGCAGTCGGCGCCGCCGATCGAGCGCCTGGTGAGCCGGCGTCGAGTCTCGAAATCAACACACAGGTGACGGTTCCCCGATTGGTCGTCGGCGGCACGCCGGGCTACTTGCCTGCGAGCACACCCTCGCTGCGGATCGGCGCATCGACTCGTAACGATAATTTGTTTACGGCACCGCGCGAGGCGGTCGCCAGCGACGAGCCTGACCCGTTGATGCGCGGTCGTAAAACCAGCATCCCCCGGCCCTGGCGCGGCAAGGTGAATTCGCACTTCCCGGCGCCTCCGCTTCCGGCTGCACAGATTAGCGATGTTGATCCTGCCGCCGTGGCGTCATTGAATCCGAACAAAGCGCCGGCAGCCCCGCAGCCCGCAGCGCCAACCGAGCCTAAGTCGTTCATTCATTGGCCCTGGGAACGCGTCAAGGTGGCCAGCCAAGCGGCGCCGCCGCCTGCGACCACTTCGGCACCACCGACGGCCAAGACGGCCGCCGCGGCAACCTGGATCAGCGACGAGCGCTCCTCTGGTGCAGAACGAACAGTCCGTCGCTAGTGCTAAGTTCTGTGCTTCCAAGGTACTAAGGCGCTGTCTAGGGCCATCGCTCGGTCGACATTGGTCATTGACAATGGCGATTGCGGCAATGATGCTGGAAGCCCGCCCCTTGAATGGGGGCCACCGCGCAATCGATGCCGAGCTGTCTGCTCGTGCCGCATTTGCTGTTGCGAATTGATCACCGATTTCCATGGGCTATCACCTGCTAACTGGCGCTACGGGGCTGCTGGGCAGCTTCATGTTGCGCGATGCCCTGCTAGCCGAATTGCCTGTAGTAGTTACGGTTCGAGCGCGCAACCGCGGCGAAGCCCGAAATCGGGTCGAGATTCACCTGCAAGAATTCGAACGGCAGCTCGGCCGCACGCTGCCGCGTCCGGTGGTCTACGCCGGCAATTTGTCGCAGCAGGGGCTCGGCCTGGCGGTGGACGAAATCGACTGGCTCAGCGCACATGTCGAATCCGTAATTCATTCGGCCGCAAGCCTCAGCTTTACCGCGACCGCCGAGGGCGAGCCGTGGGCCACGAATGTGGCCGGCACATGGAATTTGTTGGCGCTGTGCCGGCGCTTCGGCGCTGTCGACTTTCATCACGTATCGACGGCGTACGTTTGCGGCCTGCGACATGACACGGTGCGTGAATCGGAACTCACCATCGGACAGCAATTTGCCAACCCGTACGAAGCAAGCAAGGTCCTCGCCGAACGGATGGTGAACGACGCGGCTTGGTTGCGGTCGAAGACCATCCACCGCCCGTCGATCATCGTGGGCGACTCGCAGACCGGCTTTTCTTCGACGTTCCACGGCTTCTATCGCCCGTTGCAACTGTCGGACGTGCTGGCTCGCGGCCGCGGCCAAGGCGCACCTCGGTTGGTAACGATGCTCGGTTTGCGCGGCGACGAGCGAAAAAACTTTGTGCCGGTCGATTGGGTCTCGAAGGCCTTGCTGCATATCGTTCAGAATCCAAAACATTTCAACCGCGTCTACCATTGGACAAATCCTGTCCCTGCAACCGTCGAGATGCTCGAAGCGGCGATTGCTGCGGCCATGGGCGACGGCCCGTCGCCGGCCGACCAACCGGCGCCCGCCGCCGATGCCCAGTTCCTGGTTGGCATGGACGTGTACCGCTCGTATCTGCGCGACGACCCGAGCTTCGATCGCAGCAACACGGAATCCGCGGCGGGACATTTGCCGTGTCCGGTCATGAATACCGAACGGCTTGCGTTTCTGGCGCGGACTGCGGTCGCGGCGGGGTTTCAACCTCCGCGCGAGCCGCTTGTGCCGCAAACCGTCGACTGGCATGCCCTGTTCGAGCAACGGCTCGCCACGCCAACCAACCGCCGCCAGTCCGCCGTCACGAGCAAGCTCAATCTGCAGCTTACCGGCCCGTGGGGAGGAAGCTGGCACCTGGAATTCGGCAGCCCAGGCACGTGCTCGTCGCGCGAAGGTTTGCTATCGAACCCCGACGGCGAGATCCGCCTGAGTACCGCAACCCTTGAAGCCATTCTCGACGGCCGATGGTCGATCGCCGCAGCGATCCATGCCGGACTGGTCTTTATCGCGTGGCGGCGCGTTGCCGCCGATGCGGTCGAGCGCCTATTTGCCGAGCTGATTTCGGCCATCCGAAGCCAAGGATCGGCCACGGCGCGGTCATTCGACCCGACGGCCATGTACGCCATCGAGCCGGCGGCGAACTGAGGCCCATCTGCATGGATCCGACCGTCGCGCATTCTTGGGCGTTGGCCCGCATCGGCGCAATCGATTCATCGGCATTGCAGGCCGCGGTAGCGGCGCAGATCGCTGCGAAAACGCCGCTCTCACAAGCCGTGCAGCGGGCAACGTTTTCGCTTGCCGACCGTTGCCACGCCGTAATCGTTGCGGGCAACGACGGCGAATTCCACGCCAGGCTCCGCTTGTTAGCCGACCATCTTGCGACCCAAGGCAGCGGCGATCATCTCGAAGCGCAAGGCGTCTTCCTTCGGCTCGAACCGCTGGCCGGCAGCAAGGTGGCATGGCTTTTTCCCGGGCAAGGTTCGCAGTATCCGAACATGCTTGCCGGGTTGGCCGAACAGTCGCCGGCCGCCGCTGCGCTGCTGGCCGAAGCCGACAGTCTCTTGCGCTCGTGGGGCGAGATGCCTTGGCCGATGCTCGCTGCCGGCGCGCCGGACGATTCGCCGCGAGCGATTTGGAATGCTCAAATCAGCATGCTGTTAGGCGATCTGGCCCTGGCCGCCGCCCTGCACGAACGCGGCCTGACGCCGGACGCGGTCAGCGGCCATAGCTACGGCGAGTTTGCCGCGCTCGTAGCCGCTGGCGCCTGGACGCTGGCCGACGCAATGCGTGCCACGCGCGTTCGCACCGCCGCAATCGCTCGGGTGCTTGACGGCGAAAGTGTGCTCGTTTCGACGAACGCCCCAGGTCAGGCGGCCGAGCAGATCGTGCGTGAGATGCGATCGTCCGGTTCGACCCTGACCATCTCGCATTACAATGCACCGAACCAAACCGTATTTGGCGGCAGCCGCAAATGCGCTGCGTGCCTCGCCGAGCGATTGCAATCGGCGGGTTTCGAATCGCGGCCGCTGGCCGTACCGGTTGCCTATCACACGCCGCTGTTGGCCGACGCGCAGCCGTTGCTGGCCGTAGGGCTCGAAGCAGTCGATGTCCGCGCGCCGCACACGGTCATCTACAGCAATGTCACGAATCGACGGATCAGCGATCCACGCGAAGTTCGCCAGAACCTGGTCGAGCAACTCGTCGCCCCGGTGCGCTACCAGGCACTGGTCGAACAGCTCGTTGCGGATGGTTACGGCGTGCTGATCGAAGTCGGTGCGGGACAGGTGCTCACCCAGCTCAATCGCCGCATCGTCACCGAAGCCAACGTGGTTTGCATTTCGGCCGATCATCCCCGCCGCACGCTCGCAGAACAGTTCGCCCGACTCGAAGCGTCCCTGGATTGTGCCGGCCTGACGGCTACCGCGCCAGTTATCAACGAACCGCGGAACGGGTCGAGCCATGGAAGGGCTATCCACGCGACCGCAACACCGCGAGCGAACCGTCCGCTGTGCGACCGTGCCGGGCTCGAAGAATTTCTTCGCGACTTCGTGATTTCGCAGACTGGCTTTCCGCCGGAAGTGGTCGAACCATCGGCGGACTTCGAAGCCGACCTTGGCATCGACAGCATCGAGCGTGTGAAGATGTTTGGCGAGCTTCGCGACCTGTTCGACTTGACCGAGGCGGATCTGAAGTCGCTCGAACAGGTGCGAACCATCGCCGACGTGGTCGATTGTCTAGCCAACGATGGGCCCGGCAACGATGGGCCCGGCAACGAGCCGGGTTGCGAAACTGCCGCGGTGGTCGACGACGCGGCGGAAACGATTTCACGCATGCGCGGTCGCGCCGATATTTCTGCGGCAACACTTGCCACGCTTATCCCCAGCGATCGCGACGCGCACAGCGTTCGCCATAATGGTGCCGCCCAGGAATGGCTCCTCTGCGAAGCGCTTGCGCGTCAGTTGCAGGTTCACCCAGGCAATGTGCTGGCCGATCGCGCCGCACGCCAATACGCTCACGGCCAAAACGGGGCACGACGTCCGCGATGATCGACCTGACCGGTTCGGTGGCTTTGATCACGGGTTCCAGCCGAGGCATCGGCCGCGCAACCGCCCTTCGCCTTGCGCAAGCCGGCGCCGAAGTCGTCGTCAACTACGTTTCCTCGCAGGCACCGGCTCGCGAGGTCGCTGAGCAGATCCAGAAGCTGGGCCGCCGGGCGGCAATCGTGAAAGCCGATGTCACCGAGCCTGAAGACGTACGCGCCATGGTCGATTTTGTGGGCGAGCGCTTTGGACGGCTCGATCTGCTGGTGAGCAACGCCGCTTCGGGAGGCTTTCGCCCGTTGATGGATGCCAGCGAGCGGAATTTCGACGCCGCCATGCATACCAATGTTCGCGCCACGCTGTCCTTGGTCCAAGCCGCACACAAACTGCTCGCCCGCGGCGAGGGCGCGCCGGGCAAGGCTCGCGCGAAGGTCGTCGCCCTGTCCAGCCACGGGTCGCACCAGGCGCTGCCGGCCTACGGCCTGATCGGCGCGTCGAAGGCCGCGCTCGAAAGCCTGATCCGACATTTGGCGCTCGAATTAGGAGGGCAGGGGATCAACTTCAACGTGGTCCTCGCGGGGCTCGTCGAGACCGACTCGACCCGGTCGTTGCCCGATGCCGCAAAGTTCTTCGCAGGGTTCCAGCAGCAGATGATGACCGGCTCGCGTCCGTTGACCGCGGCCGACGTTGCCGACGCGGTGCTGTTTTTGTGCAGCCCGCTGGCCGATCTGGTGCAAGGTCAAACGTTGGTCGTTGACGGCGGAGCGGGCATCCGCGGCTAACGAGCCGCCCTTAGCGGGGGCTCGGTTGGTTTGCTATGCTGGCCTGTCATGCTCAAGCTCGCAGGCCAAATCGACGAAGCAGTCGCTGGAATCCGTCGTCAATACCAGCGCCGCCCGCGCGTGGCCATCATTCTTGGCAGTGGCCTCGGCGGATTGGCCGACGAAATCGATCCCGCCATCGCCTTTGCCTATTCCGACCTGCCGCACTTCCCGCGCTCAACAGCCATCGGCCATCGCGGTCGACTGGTCTGCGGCCGACTGGCGGATGTTGAAGTCGTGGCCATGCAAGGCCGCTTTCACAGCTACGAAGGATACTCACAGCAACAGATCACGTTTCCGGTGCGCGTGATGAAAGCGCTCGGGGCCGAAACGCTGATCGTGACCAACGCCGCCGGCGGTGTAAATCCGCATTACCGTGCCGGCGACCTGATGGTCATCGACGACCAGATCAACCTGATGTTCGACAATCCGCTGATCGGCGTGAACGACGATCGGCTGGGGCCGCGGTTTCCCGACATGTCGCAGCCGTATTGCGCGCAGTTGCAACAAACCGCCCTTGCCGCCGCGCGGAAGCACGGCATCGTCGCCCATCGCGGTGTGTACCTGGCCGTGAAGGGCCCGAATTACGAGCCGAGAGCCGAGTATCGCTTCTATCGGCAAATCGGGGCCGATGCCGTAGGCATGTCCACGGTGCCCGAAGTGATCGTGGCCGCGCACGCATCGATGCGGGTCCTGGGCATCTCGGTGATCAGCAACGCCTGTTCGCCTGAAGCACTTTCGGAGACCAGCGGCGAACAGGTGGTGCAGGTCGCCGCGGTGGCTGGCGTGAAGCTCCGTAAAATCGTGCTCGATGTTTTACCGACGCTCGCGGTCTAGCGAGTTTGCTTCTCGATCTTCATGGAAAGACCCACTCGCATGCCTCCCACAGCCGCCGAACTGGCCGCAATGATCGATCACACCTTGCTGAAGCCCGAGGCCACGGCCGACGACATCCGCCGCGTGTGTGCCGAGGCGCGGCAGCACCGCTTTGCCAGTGTTTGCGTCAACGGCGGGCAGGTTGCGCTGGCCGCGGAGTTGCTGCGCGGCTCGGGCGTCAAGCCGATCGCCGTCGTCGGTTTCCCGCTCGGAGCCGGCACCAGCCGCGCCAAGGCGTTCGAAGCTTCCGACGCCGTGGCGGCCGGTGCCGAAGAGATCGATATGGTGCTGAATGTCGGCGCGTTGAAGGCAGGTGACACGGCCCGCGTTCGCGATGACATTCGCGCGGTCGTCGAGGCGGCGTCGCCGAAGCCGGTAAAGGTGATTCTCGAGACCGGCCTGCTGGCCGACGACGAAAAGATTACGGCCTGCCAGTTGGCTAAGGAGGCGGGCGCCGCGTTCGTGAAAACATCCACAGGCTTCGGCCCGGGCGGCGCAACCGACCACGACGTGCGCCTGATGCGCGCGACCGTAGGCCCCGAGCTGGGCGTGAAAGCCAGCGGCGGCGTTCGCTCCAGAGAAGATGCGCTGCGGATGATCGAAGCCGGCGCCAATCGCCTTGGCACAAGCGGCGGCGTGGCAATCGTCACTGGTGGCGCGAAGGCCGCCGCGGGCTACTGAGGCGCGCCATGGCCAACGCTTCGAACCCAAGCCCCACGGTCGACCGTGTGTTCGTGATCGTGCTCGACGGCGTCGGTTGCGGCGCAGCGCCCGATGCTGCCGAGTACGGTGATGTCGGCAGCAACACGCTCGGCCATGTCGCAGCGAACTATCCGAATCTGAAGCTGCCAAACCTGGCGCGTTGGGGCCTTGGGCATACGACCCCGATGGCGAACGTTCCCGCGCTGCCGGCCGACGAGTGCGTCGCGAGTTTCGGCCGCTGCCGCGAGCGTGCTGTCGGCAAAGACACGACCAGCGGTCACTGGGAAATGGCGGGGGTCGTACTGACCAAGCCGTTCGCCACGTTTCCCGATGGCTTTCCGCAACCCGTGGTCGATCGCTGGGTGCGCGAAACGCGTTTGCCCGGCGTGCTGGGCAACTGCGCCGCATCGGGAACCGAAATCATCACCCGGCTCGGCGCCGAGCATCTCGCGACCGGCAAGCCGATTCTCTACACCTCGGCCGATTCGGTCTGGCAGGTGGCGGCACATGAAGCGGCGTTCGGCCTCGATCGGCTGTACGAAATCTGCAAGATTGCCCGCCGCATCGGCGACGAGCTGCAAATCGGCCGCATCATCGCCAGGCCGTTTGTCGGCTCGGGTCCAGCCGACTTCAAGCGCACGCATCATCGCCGCGACTTTTCGCAGACGCCGCCTGCGAAAACCGCCATGCAGTATGTGCGCGACGCCGGCCTGGCGACCATCGGCATCGGCCAAATCTGGAACATCTT
>DASZPI010000277.1:0-1704 GCA_035550355.1 Pirellulales bacterium | reverse complement strand
CGGCGTTCGCATCGAATTCCTCGTCACCGGCCAATATCCCGGCGATGGCAAACCCAAACCCATTGCTTTCCCCGATCCGGCCAAGGCATCGGTCGAAATCGACGGCATCCGCTATCTTGGATTGCCCAATCTCATTGAATTGAAACTGGCTTCAGGCCTGACCGGCGGCGTGGCTCGACTGAGAGATTTCGCCGATGTTGTCTCGCTGATCCAAATCCTGAAGCTTCCGGAAGATTTTTCCGCTCAACTCAACCCCTACGTCCGTGGCAAATTCGACGAACTCTGGCAAGGCCTTGCCGATTCGCCTCGAATCGAATCCTGAAGCCGGCTCAAACCGGTAAAGAATTTTCCCTATTCACCTTTCCGGACGACGGAAAGTTGTCGCCATATTTTGTAGGTATTTTTACTAGTTTACGCGATCTCTCCGCATTCCTTTCCTCGAAATCGAACGATTGTCACCCGGCCATTGAAGTATCATAAGTGACTTTTAAATGTGGATTTACAAGCCAAACGCAATCGCGGAATGTGGCGTATTGTTTTGTATATAAAAGTCATGTCGCTCTCAATTCTATCTTGTCGCAGCCGCACTCTTCAGCTCGATGTGCCTACAATGCCGCGGCGGAGGAAGCCCATGAAGTTTTGGCTTCCACTGGAGTATTGGTAACTGTGAGTGCAACGACAATTTACGTAGTAGCTGTTCTGTTCTTTGCAACATTATTTCGATCGGCATTCGGCTTCGGAGTTGCCTTGGTCGCAGCGCCACTGTTGGCTCTGTGCATGCCAATGGGCATCGCCACTCCTCTTTGCGTGTTGATATCGATCACCGTCGCAGCCCTGACTCTTGTTCAGGACTGGGACAAGATTCACGTGCGCAGTTGCAGTTGGCTGCTGGCGTGGAGCGCGATCGGCATTCCAGTGGGCCTGATTTGTCTCCTGAGGCTCAATGGCCAGCTCGTCAAGGGAATCCTCGCCGTCGTGATCATTGGCTTTGCTCTGGTATCCCTCGTCCGCCCGGCGCGCACGGAAGTACGACGGGAAAAACGCCGCTGGCTTGCCGTATTCGGCTTCGCCGCCGGGGTTCTCGGTGGGGCATACGGCATTAATGGGCCGCCCCTCGTCGTCTACGGCGCCATGCAGCGCTGGTCCGCCGAGCGGTTCAGGGCAACGCTTCAAGGCTATTTTCTGCCCGCCGGAATCATCGGCATGATCGGCTTCTGGGCTGCGGGGCTTTGGACCAGGACCGTGAATAGCTACTTTCTTATTTCCCTTCCCCTGATCGTCTTGGCGACCGTGGGTGGCAGAGAGATCAATCGCCGGCTTCACGGGCGATCGTTTATGACCCTCATCTACATCGCTCTGATCGCAATTGGCGGTGTCCTTCTGATGCAATCGCTTCGAAAATAAGGCGTTTCCTATTCCGAAACGCATAATCGACCCTATGGGCAATCTCGGCTAGTATCGATCCTCCTGATCGACGGGCTTGTTCAATGTTCTACTCTCGGAGTCAATTAATCTGTGGATGCGACGACAGTTTACGTCTTTGCGGTGGTCTTCATAGCGACCGTTATCCGCTCCGCCTTTGGCTTTGGTACCGCAATGGTCGCCGTGCCGCTCCTGGCCCTTTGGCTGCCCGTTAGCATCGTGGCGCCCCTCTGCGCGCTCATTTCCCTCGCTGTCGCCGCCGTCGTCATTGCACAGGACTGG
>DASZPI010000276.1:0-3266 GCA_035550355.1 Pirellulales bacterium | reverse complement strand
CAAGCTGGACCATTTTTCAGGCGGCCGCGCCTTGCGCCGTCCGGCGAGCCCTTCGACCATGCCGGCCACCACGTCGCACACCGCGGCCTCGGAAAAATCCTTCTGCACCGCAAGCTGCACGAGCGCATCGACCGGCGCCGGGCGTTCGTCGATTTCCTCGGCCAGCCGGCGCGCGACAAAGCGGCGAATCAATGGCCATTGTGACTTTTCGACCAGCGTAACCAGGCTGTCGGGATTTGCATCGGCCACCGGGATCAGGCCGTACCACACGAGCAGCGGCAGGTTTTGATCGTTGGCATCTTCACTGCGCGCCACCAGCGGCGCGGCGAGCTTGGTGCGCAACTCGACCGGCAGGCGTTGAATCGTCGAGGCCAGCGCCAGCCGCACCAGCCCCGAGCCGTCGCTGGCCGCCATCCCGGCAAACTTGTCGAGCAGCGCGGGATCGACTTTCGTGGCGACGTCGGGCATCGGCCCGAGGATGCTGTCGATCGGCCAATCATCGCTAAGCAGCCGAATCGCCCAGGTTCGGATCGATTCGTCGGGGTTGCGCAACAGGGATACAAGCCTTGGATGGTCGATTTCGCCGATCGAATACGCAGCCCAAAGCTTCCTTAAGTCATCGAGCGCCGCCTCGGGGCTAGTATAAAAAACGCCCGGCAACTTCCTTTGGATCCGTTCCCCTTGTGCGGCCCGCTCGGCGAGAACAAGTCGGACTTGTCGCACGAACCATTCGGCACCACGGTCGCCAACGGCAAGTGACACGAGTGTTTCTGAATCGAGCTTGCCCAGGTCGCGGACCTTCGGCCGCACCGGCTGGCCGTAGGTCACCTTGAAGATGCGGCCACTGGTGCGGTGCACGCCAGTTTGCTCGTGGCATTCGCCGGTGTCGGACCAGTCGAGGATGTACACGCCGCCGTCGGGGCCGTAGCCCAGTTCGATGCCGCGGAACCAGGGGTCGGCCGCTTGCAGCATGTCGGGATCGTGCTTGCCGACGTAGCCCGAGCCGGCGCGCTGGAGCGACTCGACATTCACCCGCCGTCCGTGCAGGTTCAGCGTGAGCAGCTTGCCGAAATACTCCCGCGGCCAGTTCTGCCCCAGGTAGATGCTGGTGCCCGAGTGGGCGTGGCCGCCGCCCAAGCGGCCGTGCTCGCCGGTCGCGCCGCGCGAGTCGCTCCACTTCTCGCCAGTGTCCCAGTGCCAATGGTCGGCGTGCATCTGCATCTGCGCGTAGCAGCGCGGATTGGGATCTTGCGTGTGCGGACGGTCGAAATGTGCCCCCGGGATCGAGTGCCACAGGTGGCCGTTCACCGTGTTGACGAAGAACAATTCGCCGCGCTCGTTCCAGTCCATGCCCCAAGGGTTCGTGGTGCCGTGGCAGATGGTCTCGAACGTTTTGCGCGTGGGGTGATAGCGCCAGATGCCGCCGCGCACCGGCCAGCGGTGCTTGTCGTCGGTCCCCGGTACGCCGACTTCGCCGGGGCACGACGCGCCGCAGCGACCGTACAGCCAGCCATCGGGGCCGAACCGCAGGCCGTTGGCGAAATTGTGATAATTCTCGGGCGACAGCGTGAAGCCGTCGAGCACCACTTCGGGTTCGCCGTCGGGTTTGTCGTCGCCATCGCGGTCGGCGATGAACAGCACCTGCGGCGGACACATCAGCCACACGCCGCCATGCCCCACCTCAAGGCCGGTGAGCATCTGCACCCGGTCGGTGAACACGGTACGCTGATCGGCGCGGCCGTCGTGGTCGGTGTCTTCGAACATCACCACGCGGTCGTACAGCCCCATGTCGAACTTCGTGGGGCGCTCGGCGTAGGTGTAGTTCTCGGCGATCCACAACCGTCCGCGCGGGTCCCACGACATGGCGATCGGGTTCTGCACTTCGGGCTCGGCGGCGAACACGCTTACCTTGAAGCCCGGCGGCACGCTGAAACCCTTGGCGGCGTCGGTCGGCGACATGGCCGACGACTGCGTGTCCTTCTCGCTGTTGTAGGGGGCGGGAAACTCGGCAGCGCGCACGACGGTGTCGGCGGCAAGCAGCGCAAACAGCGCAAACAGATTTCGCATCGTGACGCTCTCGGTGTGACGGGTATCGTCAAGGGTACCCGCGGCGCGGTGCGCCACGCAAGCGCTAGGGGCGCAACACCTGCGTGCCACTTACCCTGCGGACCAGGCGGCGCATCTCGAGCACGCTGATCGTCGCTAGCACCTGGTGCACCGGCAGACCGCACTCGGCGACCACGGCGTCGATGCTCGTCGCTTCGGAGCGGACGCAGTCAAGCACGCGCTGCTCCTGTTCGCTGAGCAGCAGCTCGGCCGGATGATGCACCTCGCGACCGTCGGCCGACGAGGTTTTCTCGACCAACGGCCCGAGCTCTTCAAGCACGTCGTCGGCATGCTCCACTAGTTTCGCGCCATCGCGAATCAACCGGTGGCAGCCGTGCGAGGCGCGGCAATCGACACGTCCGGGAACGGCGAACACTTCGCGCCCCTGCTCCATCGCGTGCCGGGCGGTAATCAACGCGCCGCTTTGGACCGCCGCCTCGACCACGATCACCCCCCTCGACATGCCCGAGATGATGCGGTTGCGCTGCGGGAACGAGCCGCTGATCGGCGCAGCGCGCAGCGGCGCTTCGCTGATCACGGCCCCGCGCGCTGCCACCTCGGCGGCCAGCGCTTCGTGTTCCGGCGGATAAATGTTCAACACGCCGCTGCCGAGCACCGCGATCGTGCGCCCGCCGGCGGCCAGCGCCCCGCGATGGGCCGCGGCGTCGATTCCGCGGGCCAGGCCGCTGACGATCGTCAACCCGGCACGCGCCAAACTCCCCGCCAGGCGCTCGGCCACCATCAGCCCGTAGTGCGTGGCATGCCGCGAGCCGACGATCGCGATCGACATCGCATCGGCCGGCGTGAAGCTGCCACGCACATACAGCAATGCCGGCGGGCTGTAAATCTCGGCCAGCAAGCGCGGATACGAGGCATTCGATTCGGTAACGATGCCGACCTGCTCGCGGCGCGCGAGCGCCAACTCCGCTTCGACATCGAACTGCTCGCGGGCCGTGGCGATTGCGCGGCTGAGCTTGGGGCCGATGCCCGGCACCTCGCGCAACGCGCTCGCAGGCGCCGACAGGATGGCGCTCGGCGAGCCAAACGCATTCAGCAACGCGCGGCGCAATTGCGGCCCGACGCCCGGCACCATGGCCAGGAGCACTTCGTCGGCAGGCGCATCATGCGTCGTGCTCATCGTCGGAAGCGGCTCGGCGACG
>DASZPI010000275.1:0-2055 GCA_035550355.1 Pirellulales bacterium | reverse complement strand
ATGATCGAGTCAACAGCATCGAGCAACCATTGCCGACGGTCACCACTGCCCATCGCGGCGAGGTGGCCGCGATCGTTCCGACGCTGATTCAGACCGGCTACGGAGAGCGCGACGGCCAAGCCCCGCGCGTGCCTGGCATCGACAAGCCACTCGGTTCGGCAGTCGCCGGCGGCCAGAAGCATGCTCTGGTTGCAGCTTTTCTTGCCAAGCATTTCGGCGGGGTGGTTGGTGTCCCTATCGACACGCCTGCGCCGACCGCCACGTCGATTCCGACGCAGAATCAACTCGCGACCGCAACTCTTGTTCGTTTCAACCACGACGACGCTGGCGTGCCGATCGACGCTCCGCTGCCGACGCAGACGACGAGCGGCCACGCTGGCCTGGTGGCTGCCAATCTCATCCGAATGAACCATGGCGAAAAGCAGTGGAATGGCGTAGACGAGCCGCTGGTCACTCAAACCACCGCGAATCATGCCGCCCTGGTGTACTCGTTCCTAGTCCGATATTTCGGCACAGCGATCGGCCAGCATGTGACCGAACCGCTCTACACGATCACGGGCAAGGATCGATTCGGCCTGGTGACCGTCACGATCGACGGCGAGCTATACGTGATCGTCGATATCGGCATGCGGATGCTCACGCCTCGCGAACTCGCCCGCGCTCAAGGCTTTCCCGACGCCTACACGCTTGTCGGTAACAAGAGCCAGCAGGTTGCCCGCATCGGCAACAGCGTTTGCCCGGTTATGGCCAAGGTATTGGTTGAGGCGAATCTGTCCAGCGAGCCAGCGGGGGTATGCAAATGAAACGATTAGGAGCGGAGGTTTAGGCATGACGCCAGACGAGCAGCGCACGTACTACTCCGTGCTGAGAATCACGACCGTCCCCGCAGTGTTCGAGTACCAGGGGCAGTTCATCCGCTTGGCCGCGCAGGCGCTCGAGCCAGGCACGGTGTACGGCAAGGGGGCGACGCAGGACCTGGCAGACGCCAATGCACTCGAAAACGCGTCAGTTGTCAGGGCCGCAACGGCAACTGTGAGGAGGTCGGCAACACGATGAGCAGTGACCCGGTCAATACGAATCTGAAAGGCAGGCCAGCGGTGAGTAGCAACGTCGAGATCAATCCACTTTCCGAAATGACGCGCGTTATTACAGTCCGCCTTCCGGATTCGCTGCATCGGTCGATTCGCGAATTTGCCCACGGCCAGCACAAGTCGATGAACGTGCTGGCGGTCGAGTTTCTCGAGCTCGGGCTGTCGTCATCATTCAACAACGAGTCTGGGCAAGGTTTGGTGTTGGCGGAAATAGCAAATTTGCGAAGGCGACTCGCCACGCTCCAGCGAGACTTCAACCACCGCATCTGGCAACTCAGCAAGATCAGTGACCGCTGCGCGAACGTCATCGGCGATGACAGCTATCTGCTGCCTCAGGAGCAGGCCGTCGACGTCACGATCGCCAAGCTACGAGAGCGGTCTGAGTCTGCACCTGCCGCGCAGGAGGCCTCGAGCTAGTTACCATGCGCAATTCTGGATATTACGACCTTCGCGTAGGCATGATCCACGTACCCTGCGTCGAATCCTCTGCAGTTGACAAAGAGAGAGTCAGCAAGGAGAGGGCCGACGACCCAGAGTCACACCCCTTTGTACTCGCGATTGAATGCAACGGCGTGCACGGGTGCGGAACTTGGATGTCAGTCACTTATTCGGAGGCCATGGAGGATAGTGAGACGATCGCCTCGATCGAACTCGACGATGCATCGCTAGAAAGTCTTGTCATTGTATTGCAGTCGATACGTGACCTTCGCGCTGTACAGCGTAACCAACGAACGTAAAGCATCGCCTAGCCATGCGCACCCTCTGGCCCGATCCGTCGACGCTCGCCATCGCCACGCCGCATCAGCGTGAGCAGTACGCTCTCGCCACGCGCAAGCCGGTCGGCATCCTCGGTGGGAATCCGGGTGCGGGTAAGACGTTCACTTCGGCCCAGGTCATCAAGGCTGTTGTCGAACGCTTCGGCGAGCATGACGTCGCGGTGGGCGCACCCACGGGCAAGGCGGCG
>DASZPI010000274.1:0-5262 GCA_035550355.1 Pirellulales bacterium | reverse complement strand
CACCTCGTGCACCTTGGCAACAATTCGCTCTTCGACGTCGAGCGCGTAGTCGTTCTGGGCCTCGTAGCCCCCTTCGATCGCCACGCGCCGGCTGGGCACGTAGCCGACCATGTCGTTCGAGTAGCCGGCGACCCATAGGGCCGGGGCTTTGATCTCGTGCTTGAGGCGCAGCGAATAATCGACCACGGTTTCGCTGCTCAAGGCGATGAGCGTCAGTTGTTTGCCGAGCTGGGCGATCTGCACCGTGTACTGATGTGTTCCTTTGTCGTGATTGCGCTGCAACTCGACGTCGTCAATCGCCGCTGCGATGGTCCCTTCGACCGGCAGCGGCACGTTGCCGAGCGCCGCGACTGCCGAGTACGCGAGGCTGCGGCCGTGATGAGCGGCCATCTCCAGCGGCAGCTTGCCGGGGACCTCGTCGTTGCGGGGATACGGGTTCTGATCGGCACTGCAGCCGTTCATGAACATGGCCACGGCGCCCGGGTACGTTTCTTCGAGCACCTGTTGGGCGAACCCCGCGTAATCGCCGTTGAACATGTAGCGCGGCGGTTGCGAGCGTGGGGTGACAGAGCTGAGCGTGGTGTTGTGGCAGGCGTAGCCGAACAGAATCGCGACGGGTTTCTGCTCTGCGTCGCGCACGGCGAGCACCGGCACGGCATGATCGACCGGTCCGTCGAACGTCGAGCTGTTGATGAAGCCGCGATCCGACGTCTGACGGCGGCGATTCATCGCGAACCCGCAGCGTGCCTGGGCAAACGACAGGCTCGCCGGCGCCAAGCGATCGAGCGCCTGGCCGATGACCGCGAACAAGCTGTTTTCCAAAAACGCCTGGTATTGCTCGCCTTCCTTGGCGCGTTCCGGACCACGCGAGCGATATTCGGGTCCGCAATGCGTGTGTGAGGCGTTGAACAGCACGCGCTCGGGCGGCACGTGGTACGACTCTTGGCAACGGCGCGTCACCGCATCGCGCACCTCGCGCTTGATCGAAATCAGGTCCATGGTCACCGCGACGAACCTGCCCCCCTGCTCGTCCTGCAGGGCCAATGCCTTGGCGAACAGATCTTGGGCGACCCCTTCGGAACCTTTCTTGCGCGCCGCATAGCCGGCCATCCACATGTCGTGCTTCGGCGTGATGACCACGCGCGCCGCGCCGGCCTTCCACGCCAGTCGCGGCGGCGGCGTTGCGTTCGTTTGAGCGGAAAGCGGACTGCCGATGAGCAACACTGCCAGCGCGATCAACGAGCGGTGCATCGTGGTAGGCCTTTGTGAAGGTGGGAAGCGAAGCGGGCGGGGATAGCGTACCAGGAGAACTAGCCGGCAGCGAACGGCGCAGGTTCGCCTTTCAATTCGCTGAGCGCGTTGCAGGCGGCGCGCTGCTCGGCTTCTTTTTTGTTCCGACCCCAAGCGGGCGTGTAGCGCGTGCGGCCAACTTGCGCAGCCACCTGGAAGCATTTGCTGTGGTCGGGACCCTTTTCGTCGAGCAGTTGGTAGGTGGGCGTGGTGTTGTATTGCCGTTGGGCAAGGTGCTGGAGCATCGACTTGAAGTTCGCGCCATGCTCGCCGCCGGCCGCCAGTTCGATCTCCGGCGCCATGTGGGTTTCGATGAACTTGGAGGCGGCTTCGAAGCCGCCGTCGAGGTAGATCGCCGCCACCAGCGATTCGAACACATCGGCCAACAACGAGGGGGGCACCGTCGGGCTGGTCGTCATCCCCTTGCCCAGCACCAGGAACTCTTCGAGCCCCATCGATTGGCTGATCTTCGCGCAGGTTTGCCGGCTGACGACGATCGACTTGATCTTCGTCAGGTCGCCTTCCAGGTATTCGGGAAAGCGCTGAAACAGCAGGTCGCACACGACCGCGCCCAGAATCGAGTCGCCGAGGAATTCGAGCCGCTCGTTCGACAGCAGCCGATGCTGCGCCCCCGAGGCGTGCGTTAGCGCCGAGATCAGGAAGGCGCGGCTGTTGAACGTGTAGTCGATCCGCTGCTCGCAGCCGCGCAAACGCTGCTCCGTGGGATCGTGGTCAAACGCGACGGCTCCGACCGCTGCCGTCGCGGTCGTCGGCGGAGCCGCCGGCGGCGCATCGCCGACGTGCTCGGTCGAGGGAGCCAACGGCTCCTGGTTCAATTCCCTCGGTTCGGCCATGCAGTCCGGGGCGTTCGAATTCGATGAGTCTGACAGACAAGGCCTCGATTACTGTAACCCTAAATGGGGGCAAATCTTTTGTCAATTATTAGCCGGTCTGCTATCAGCCCCCTCGAACCGCCGCCTCGCAGAAATGCAATGTTCCCTGGAATGACGGATGCAAGAAGTTCGGCTAAGCGGTAACTTCCCCATGAGCCGACCAACGGGCCGAGCTCAAAACAACCTGTTACCGTTTCGTCCTGCCGACCGACGACCCCGGGGGGCGGTGGGCCGAGATTTCGAATCACCGACGTTTTTCAACCAGGAGTCCGAGATGTCTCAGACATTTGCATCATGGAAGCGACGAGCGGCAGCCGCCGTGCTGATCGCCGCAGCCGTGGCCGGCGGAGCGATGGTATGGCCGCACATTGCGCCCTCCCACGCCGCCGCGCAGGCGCCGAATCCCGACACCAAGCTCACCGGCAAGCCCGACGTGGCGCATGCTCGCGGCTTGTCCAACGCGTTCCGCCAGGCAGCGAACGATATTCTGCCGACGGTCGTCACGATCGAAACGCGCACCAAGCCCCGCGCCGCGCGGAACGAAAACAAAGGCGAGCGCGGCACGCGCGAGAACCCGTTCAAGGGAACGCCGTTCGAAGATTTCTTCAACGACGAGAACTCGCCGTTTCACAACTTTGGCGGCGAAGGCATGGAACGCACGCCGCGCCGCAGCGGCGGCACCGGCTCGGGCGTGATCATCGATTCCTCGGGCGTGATCCTCACGAACAACCACGTGGTCGAAGGAGCCGACGAGGTGACCGTTCGCCTGGCCGATGAACGCGAGTTTGTCGCCACCGACATCAAGACCGATCCGCAGACCGATCTGGCCGTGGTGCGCATCAAGGGCGCCGGCACGTTGCCCGCCGCCAAGCTGGGCAACTCCGACGCGATGGAAATCGGCGACTGGGTGATCGCCGTCGGCAACCCGTTCGGTCTCGACCTGACGGTCAGCGCCGGCATCATCAGCGGCAAGGGACGCGACCTGCGGGCAGGCCAGCGCACCCGCTACCTGCAAACCGATGCCGCCATCAACCCGGGCAACTCGGGTGGACCGCTTGTGAACCTGAACGGCGAAGTCATCGGCATCAACACCGCGATTGCCTCGAATAGCGGCGGTTATCAGGGGGTTGGCTTCGCGATTCCGGTCAACCTGGCCAAGTGGGTCACGCAGCAGTTGGTAAGCACCGGCAGCGTGAAGCGCGCCTACCTGGGCGTGGGCATCGAAGCGCTCAACGGCCAGTTGGCCGAGAAGTTCGGCGTCGAGCGCAATAAGGGTGTGCTCGTGACCGAAATCTTCCCCAACTCGCCCGCCATTGGCGCCGGATTCAAGGAAGGCGATCTGGTCACCGAGTTTGCCGGCAAGCCGATCCACAGCCCCCGCGACTTGCAAGAACTGGTCGAGCAATCGCCCCTGGGGTCGAACCAGAAGGTGACCGTCCAGCGCGACGGCAAAACCGTCACGCTGACCGTCCATGTGGAAGCGTTGCCCGATAACTTCGGTCGAGTCGCATCACGGTCGAACAAGCCTCAGCAAGAAGCCGACAACGGCGCGTACCACGACGCCGGCTTGGGGGTCGAGGTTTCGGACGTGACCGCCGAGCAGGCCGAGAAGCTGGGCTTCTCGAACCGCAAGGGGGTCGTCATCAGCGATGTCGATCCTGACGGTGTGGCCGCCGAGGCCGGTCTTCGCCCCGGTGCGCTGATCGTCAAGGTCGGCCAAAAAACGGTCGAAAATGTCGAGCAATTCAAGGCAGCGATGAAGGACCAGAACCTGAACGACGGCGTGCTGTTGCTGGTCCGCACCGAGCTGGGCAACCGGTTCGTCGTGCTGCGGAAGAATTCGTAAGCGTCGATCGAATGTCGGTCGATTCGAAACCCCGGGCCACGGCCCCTACCGTGGTCCCGGGGTTTTTTTTGCGCTCTGGGCATTAGACTTCCTACCCAGCGGGTCGCGCGGCATTGGCATTGCTTGCTTGACTCTCTCGCAGCGGCGGCTAAGAATTGGCCGGTGTCGACCCTCGCGCCGGCAGTCCGACACGATGCCGAGGCGTAGGGCTTTTCGCACGCTCGATCGAGCCAAGTCCGATTGACCTTGACGGTTTTGCTACAGTGACCGAAGATCGATCGACGTCGCTGTTCATCTGGGCTGTTTCGCCATGACACGGTTGCCACGCCTTGCGTTAGGAACCGTTCAGCCTGGGGCCGATTCTCGCATCATCGCTTGGGCCTTGATGAACGCGCTCACGCGCTCGGGGTACCAGGTCCAGCATTTTCATTCGCGCTGCTGTTTTGGCGGAGTCGAGGGGGCGCTAGCGTCGGCGGGACTCGCCTCGCGGCATCTCGATAGCTGGCTGATGCGCCCCGAACTGTGCCGCGAGCTGTTCGAGCATGCATCGCGCGAGTGCGATGTGTCGATCGTCGAGGGACGCTACGCGCCGGCCGAAGCCGATGCGTCGCCGACGCTGGGCGGCCAGCTCGAACCGTTGTGCCAGTGGCTTGGCTTGGCGCGCGTCGGCGTGCTCGATCTGTCGGCAGTCCAGAACTGTCGTTTGCCGCCAAAGCCTCGGGTCGACGCCCTGCTGCTGGACCGCGTGCGCGATGAGGACGGCTTTTACTCGTTGCAAACCGTGGTCGAGTCGTTGTGGCGCGTGCCGGTCGTCGGCGGGCTCGAAGATCTCGCCGACCTGCGCGCCGAGATTGACTCGCTGCCGCTCGGATCGCGCGTCGGCACCGAGCTGTGCGACCACTTGGGCGCGAGCCTTGCGAGATTCACGAACCTCGATCGCATTGCCGAGCTCGGCCGCAAGCACGAGCTGCCAGATTTTTGCGCTCGGCCGCTGGACCACGCTTGCCGCAGCATTCGCCCGTCGGCCACAACCGTGGCAATGGCTTACGACGACGCCTTTCACAGCCATTTTCCCGACACGCTCGACTTGCTGGAAATGCTCGGCGCGCATGTCGTCGATTTTTCGCCGCTGCACGACGAATCGCTGCCGCTGGGCGTTGATTTGGTGTACCTGGGTTGCGGCCGTCCCGATTTGTACGCCGAGCAGCTCAGCAACAACGCCTGCATGCGCGC
>DASZPI010000273.1:0-5622 GCA_035550355.1 Pirellulales bacterium | reverse complement strand
CGTCGTTGTGGTACCCGTGGTAGAACACCCGTCGCAGGTTCTCGCGCGGCTGCGTCCGCCACACCAGCTCGCGCAGCGGTACGCCTTCCCACAGGCCCATGCCCAGCGGGCAGCCCAGGTTCAGGCAGGTCATCACTTTTGCAAACCGCACCGAGTGCGCCTCGCCCAGCGACACGAGCTGCTGGAAGTCGATCGCCGTGCCCGTGGCCTTGGTCAACGGCTTGCCGAGCCGCGCCGGCTGGTCGGGGTCGGCAAGGATCTCGAGCCGCCAGGTGTCGCGTGTCAGGCCGACTTCGCGCCGTTTGTCCTCGGATAGCGATTGCGGAAGCGGTTTACCCCGCGATACATCGCGAAAGTGAGCCGGTGGAGTAAAGTACGGATCACGCAACGCGCCGGCCTTCGCGGGTTTCGAGGCGAGCGCTGGCTCCGGTTGATCGTGCTCGACGGCGCGAACAAGCGATCGAGGGCTGCTCGCCGCCAACGCGGCGCCTCCGAGTGCGACGAAATAGCGGCGTGTCAGGCTCCAATGCTCGCGCCTGAACATCTCGTTCAAATCGGCTTTCGACATGGCGATTTAAATGGAAAAGGTCACTGGTTGGGCTCGACGCCTCCTCTATCTTGCGCGTTGCACGCTTGGTGTAAAGCAACTGGTCACGCAGGCTCGTCCTCGATTTAGCCGGAATTCGGGTGAATTCGTGGAAGCGGCCAGTTACGCTTTCCTCATCTGTTCGTTCTCGACGACCTGCCGATGGCAGCGTGCTCGCCCCCGCCAGCGATCGTCGGGAGCAACCGTCCGTCCACGCTTCCGACCGAGCTTGCGATGACTCGATCCGTTCGCTGCCTGCTCATCTATCCGGAATTCGTTCGGGCGTCGTTCTGGAATTTCCGGGCGGCCTGCGAGATTCGCAAGGCAAGCTATCCGACCGGGCCCTTGGGATTGATCACGGTCGCCGCACTGTTGCCGAGCGATTGGCAATTAAGGGTCGTCGATTGCAACGTCGAGCAGCTCACCGACGCCGATCTGGATTGGGCCGATATCGTGATGACCGGCGGCATGTTGCCGCAACAGTCGTCGACGTTGGGAATCATCGCCCGCGCGCGCGGGCGGAAGAAGCTTGTGGTCGTCGGCGGACCCGATGCGACTTCAAGTCCGCACATCTACGCGGCCGCCGATCATCTTGTGCTCGGCGAAGCCGAGGTGACCGTTCCGCGCTGGTTGGCTGACCTGGCGCAGGGCAAGGCGTTGCCGCGCTACGAACAGGGGCCCGAACGCGCCGACGTCAGCCGATCGCCGACGCCCCGGTTCGATTTGCTGCGGTTTCGCAACTACATGTACCTCGGGGTGCAGTTCAGCCGCGGGTGCCCGTTTCTGTGCGAGTTCTGTGACATCATCGAATTGTTCGGCCGTGTGCCACGTCTGAAATCGGCAGATCAAATCCTCGGCGAACTCGAACGGCTGTACGCGCTCGGTCACCGCGGGCATGTCGATTTTGTCGACGACAATTTCATCGGCAACAAGCGCGACATCAAAAAGTTTCTGCCGCGGCTGATCGATTGGCAGCGCCAGCGCGGCTGGCCCTTCATGTTCTCGACCGAGGCCAGCATCAATTTGGCCGACGACGACGAACTGTTAAAGCTGATGCAGCAGGCGGGATTTGCCACGGTGTTCGTCGGCATCGAATCGCCGGATGAAGAAACCCTGCGCCAAACGCAGAAGGCCCAGAACACACGGCGCACGCTGTCGGATAGCGTGCACAAGCTGTACGACCACGGCATGTTTGTTACCACCGGGTACATTGTCGGTTTCGATAGTGAGCGCGGCAGTGTTGCGCCGGGCATATTGGAGCTGATCGAGGCCAGCGACACGGCGGTCAACATGGTCGGCATGCTCTTCGCCCTGCCGGGAACTCAGCTCGCGCGCCGGTTGAAGCGCGAGGGGCGGCTGCCCGACGATTTCGCCGAAGCGCACGGCGCCGATCTCGACGATCTGGGCGATCAATGTCTCGCCGGCATCAATTTTATTCCCCTCCGCCCCCGAGCCGACATTCTGCGCGACTATCGCCGCGTGATTGCCGAGTCGTACGACGCCGACAACTATTTTCGGCGGGTCGAGCGGATGGCGCTGCGGCTGAATTGTTCGCAGAAGCGGCTATCGCTGGGCCTGCGGACCACGTTGATCGATCTGGCAGCCTTCGGGCGCGTCATTTATCGGCAGGGCATCAAAGCTTCGTACCGCCGTCAGTTCTGGCGGACGCTCGGGGCGGTGGTGCGTCGCAATCCCGCGGCACTGCGGTTTGCGATCGCGGTCATGGCGTTGTACCTGCACTTCGGCGACTTTAGCCGATTCGTGCTGAAACGGCTCGATGTTCAGATCGCACGCGAAGACGAGGTTGCAACGCCACGGGCGCCGGCAACGACCGACGTGCCGATCGCAATTCCTTTGGAAGTGGTGACCTGAGCCGCGCGTGCTATTCGCTTAGGTGCTGCTTCAGCTTGTCGACCGCTTGGTCGATGCTGAACGTCGCGGCCCGCTGCCGTGGTGGAAAATCGTTGAACGTGGCTAGGAATTGCTCGGTGACTGCCGTCGCGCCGTAGATCAAGTACGCCTGCGATAACAGCCAATCGTAATAGGTGTTCGAGGTGATGTCGGCGCGCTCGAACGGGTCGGCTCGCAAGTCGAAGAACTTGGGTATCCGCAGCTGCGTAAACGGCTCGGCCCACACGCGCAGCGTGCCGGTCGCGCGCTGCTCGAGGAACACGATCTTCCAGTTCTCAGCGCGCAGCGCCACCAAGTCGCCGTCGTCGTTGAAATAGAAGAAACCGCGCCGCGGGCTGCGATCGACTTCGCCAGTCAGGTACGGCAGCTGATTGAAACCGTCGAGGTGCACCTTGAAATGTTTGCCCGCGGCCTCATGTCCCTGGAGCAGTTTTTGTTTGATCTCGGGGTCACCGGCCGCCGCCATGAAGGTCTGAATCCAGTCGTGGCCACTGACGATCTCGTTCGAAATGCTGCCGGCCTTGATCCGTCCGGGCCAGCGAATCATGCACGGCACGCGAAACGCCCCTTCCCAATTGGTGTTCTTCTCACTGCGGAACGGAGTCATCGCCCCGTCGGGCCAGCTGTTCATGTGCGGTCCGTTGTCGGTCGTGTAGAGCACGATTGTGTTGTCGGCAATGCCGAGGTCATCGAGCGATTTGAGCAATTTGCCGACGTGTCCATCGTGCTCGACCATGCCGTCGGCGTACTCGGTGCGTGCCGTCAATCCGGGCGGACTGCGCCGATCCGCGGCAACATGCGTACGCAAGTGCATTCGGGTGCTGTTGAACCAGCAGAAGAATGGTTTGCCCGTCTTAACTTGCCGCTGCATGTAATCGACCGCGGCATCGGAGGTTTCATCATCGATCGTTTCCATCCGCTTGATGGTCAAAGGGCCGGTGTCTTCGATGGTTTGTTTGCCAATGCGCCCCCAGCGGGGTTGCTCGGTCCCATCGTCGACATCGCTCGCCCGGCAACGCAACACGCCACGCGGACCGAACGTCTCGCGGAACTTCGGATCTCGCGGGTACGTCCGCTGCTCGGGCTCTTCTTCCGCGTTAAGGTGGTACAAGTTGCCGAAGAATTCGTCGAAGCCGTGAACCGTCGGCAGGTACTTGTTCAGGTCGCCGAGGTGATTCTTGCCGAACTGGCCAGTGGCATAGCCGTGGTTCTTGAGCAACTCGGCGATCGTGGGATCTTCAGCGTGCAGACCGACGGGCGCCGCCGGCACGCCCACTTTGCTCAACCCTGTGCGGAACGTGCATTGACCCGTAAGGAACGACGATCGCCCCGCGGTGCAGCTTTGCTCGGCATAGTAGTCGGTGAAGATCATCCCCTCGGCCGCCAGCCGGTCGATGTTCGGCGTGCGGTAGCCCATCAGCCCCATGCTGTAGGCGCTCACGTTGGCCAGGCCAATGTCGTCGCCCATGATGACGAGAATATTCGGCTTGGGCCGTTGAGCCAGGGCGGAACGTGAAGTAAAGAGAATGGTCAGCAGAGCAAGACTCATCAGGGTTCGTCGTGCGGCAGGCGCACTGATCAAGGCGTGTAATTGCATCGTTCGAGCCCTCGAGAATTGATGTGACACTCAACGCAAGTGTACGCTTCGAGAATTGCGCGCGTGAGTCCCGTCGAGTATTGTGATCGTCCGAGGTCGCAAATTCGACACGTCTGGCGGAAAATAGTGTCAGCTTTCAGTGATCGATTGCTTCGAATTGCCTGGGTAGACTGGAGTTGCGGACGAATCAGTCGCGGCGTTCGAACGGTTCAGCCATGTTCGGTCGATCGAGAATCATTGCTTGGTTTGTGGCGGCGCTGGCGGTCTTGGTGCTCGGCGAGCCGAGCGGCACCGTTGCGGTCCGGCGCGCATTTGGAGTCGACGAGGGGCATGCACTCCCACCGCAACCAATGCATTTGGCCACACGGCCCGGGAAGCGTTGGGACGTGACGTTGACGGTACAACATGGCCCATTTAGCGGGTTCGTGTTCTACGCGGTGCCTCCTGATGATCCGAGCCAGACGATCGAAGCCGTCGAACTCTTTGCCGAAACGATGAAAGGTCGCGTCGAGGCGGTGCGCATCGCCGATGCCAGCCGGTTCAAAAAACCATTGCTCAAGCTCGAGCTTCGTGCCAAAGCGCCATGCAAGGTTGTGGCGCACGTGGTCTTACAGCGGCATAACACGTCGCTTGTCGCGGGGCCGCCCACGGCAAAAGCCAAGCCGTTGGGGCGGTTGCAGCACCGCGAATTCATGGACGATGGTTGGCCCGACGAATCGGCGCGGAAATGGTTCGCGGAGTGGATGAGGGCTCATGACTTGATGCGCGGCGACGAAGACGAAGCAGCGTTCGCGTTCCGCGTATTGAAATTCATGCAGGGATATTTCCGCTATGTCATTCCGGATGATTTACCAGACCACAAGGCGATGGTTACCAAGGATCCGTTGATGGGCGATTGGCATTACACCATTCAATCGCGCAGCGGCGAATGCTTGCGATTGTCGGATACCTATTGTCGTATCCTGCGAATGAACGGGCTTCCAGCGCGATTGGTCAGCGGCAACTTCTTTGGCCCCGAAAGCGGTCACCATCTCCGCAGCCTCGTCTACCTGCCCGAAATCGGTTGGGTTCCGGTTGAAGCCACCGCGGCGGTCAGCTTGCCAGAATCCCCTCCGCTGAGGTTTTTTGGTTCTTGGCGCGGAACGATGCTCATTGGCAACCGCAATCTTGGCTTCGAGTTACCTGGCCCGAAAGGATCGCAAGGCATCGGCACGATGGATCAACTCGCCTTCGCGGCTGACGACGGAACGTGGGAGTTTCCCGACGCGGAGATCGTCGGACGCGTCCTGCCATCGTCCGAAAGCTCGCCAGCACGATGAACCTATCGCCATCGTGACTCAAGCGTCGGTGTCCATCAGACCGATCTGGCAAACGCGTACGTACGGCACGGATCGACGGTGCAGTGACTTGAGCAGGCCGTCAATCGGTGCAAGGGCAACCAAGCACGCAGTTCGCACCATGCGACCGCACCGCGATCATTGGTTTTCATCGCAGTGCGGCAGCTTACCTTTCCACCCAGTAATCGAAC
>DASZPI010000272.1:0-7860 GCA_035550355.1 Pirellulales bacterium | reverse complement strand
CGGCCGGTCTATGTGGCCAGCGCCGAAGAAGATCGCTGGGCCGACCCGCGAGGGGAGTTCTTGTCGTGCAAGTTCGCCTCGCCTGTCTACAAATTGCTGGGGACCGACGGGCTGGCCGCCGACGAAATGCCAGGATTATCGCAGCCGGTGATGAGCCGGATTGGCTACCACATCCGCCCTGGCAAGCACGATGTGACCGATTACGATTGGCAGCAGTACCTGACGTTCGCCGACAAGTATTTGAAGGAATAACATGTTCACCCGCGCTCGCCTTGCTGCCCTGCTGGTTGCCCTGCTTGGTGTTCATCGGGCTCTTTCGGCCGCCGAGCCGGCGAGCGTCGCCGACGTATTGCAGCCGTATGTCGACCGGCACGCGCTGGCCGGGGCGGTGACGGCGGTCGCCACGAAAGACAAAGTGCTGCGCGTCGACACGGTCGGCTATGCCGATATCGCCGCCGGCCGCGCGATGACGCCCGACACGGTGTTCTGGATCGCCTCGCAATCGAAGCCGATCACCGCCACGGCGCTGATGATGCTGGTGGACGAAGGCAAGGTGAACCTGGACGATCCGGTGGAAAAGCACCTGCCCGAGTTTGCCGGTCAATGGCTGATCGCCGAGAAAGACGCCGCGCATGAGCTGCTGAAGAAGCCGGGACACCCGATCACGGTGCGCAACGTGCTTTCGCACACCAGCGGCCTGCCGTTCAAGAGCGGCATCGAGCAGCCGACACTCGACCTTTGGCCGCTGCGGGCCCGCGTGCTCAGCTACGCGATCACGCCGCTGGAGTTCGATCCCGACCACGACTACAAGTATTCGAATGCGGGCATCAACACCGCGGGCCGGATCATCGAAGTGGTCAGCGGCATGCCGTACGAGAACTTTCTCGACGAGCGGTTGTTCCGGCCGCTGGGGATGAAGGACACCACGTTCTGGCCCAGCGGCGAGCAGCTCAAGCGCCTGGCCAAGGCGTACAAGCCGAACCAGACAAAAGACGGCTTGCAGGAAACGCCGATCGCGCAGTTGCAATATCCGCTGGACGATCGCAGTCGGCAGCCGATGCCTGCCGGCGGCCTGTTTGCGACCGCCCACGATCTGGTCCGCTTCTACCAGATGTTGGCCGGCGGCGGCTCGCTGGACGGCAAAAAGTACCTCTCGCCCAAGGCCGTCGACGCGCTCACGCACCGCCAGACGCCCGAGGGGCTGAAGGAGAGTTACGGGCTCGGCTTCAAGGTTGAGGCCGCCCAAGCGAACTTTGGCCACGGCGGCGCGTACGGCACCAACAGCACCTACGACCGCGAGACCGGGTTGATCACGATCTACCTGATTCAGCACGAAGGTTTCCTGGTCGACGGCAAGGAAGCGCTCGCGGCATTCAAACGGGCGGCGGCCGAGCGATTCGCTCCAACGAAATAGTCGCACGGTGAATCATGAGCCACGCCAGCGGCGCGAACTTGCCAGCGACGGCCGAGGCCCTCGAACTTGGCCCCTCGCTGCCGTTGACGGTGTTCAGCAGCACCGAGCCGTGGAACGATCAGCGGATCGGAGCGCTCGCGCTGTATTGCAGCGATGGGCGTTGGGGCGAGGCGTTTGACGAGTTCTGCCACAAACACCTGCAAATCCCGCGCTACGACCGCTGGGCCGTGCCCGGCGGTCCCGCCTGGCTGGCCGCGCACGAGAACAGCCCGCAGCGCACGCAGGCGCTCGAGCAGCTCGACTTTTTGGTGCGCGTGCACGAGCTGCATCGCATCGTGCTGGTCACGCACTTCGGCTGCTCGGCGTACGGGCTGCGGCTGAACGCGGCCCCGCGCGAGTGCTTGAAGCCGCAAATGAGCGACGTGCGCGTGGCGGCCAAGCTGCTTCGCAATCGCTACGCCGACATGCGGGTCGAAGGATACCTGGCGATGCGCGATGCCCGCACGCTCGCGTTCCACGAGATTGGCGTCTGGGGCGGGCTGCTGGCGTGATCACACCGCGTCGACGCCGGTTTCTCCGGTGCGGATGCGGACCGCTTCGTCCAGGCTGATCACGAAGATTTTGCCGTCGCCGATCTGTCCGGTTTGCGCTGTGCGCATGATCGTGCTCACGGTCTTGGCTACATCTTCGTTGCGCACGATGACCTCGATCTTCACCTTGGGCACGAAATCGACCGTGTACTCGGTGCCGCGGTACATCTCGGTGTGCCCTTTTTGTCGGCCGAAGCCGCGCACCTCGGAGATTGTCATGCCTTGGATGCCCTGCTCGGCAAGCGCAGTCTTCACGTCTTCGAGCTTGAAGTGGCGAATGATGGCTTCAACTTTCTTCATGATTCCCCCGCCTCCGATCCCGAAGAAATCTCGTTCGAGGAACTCCAGCCCCCGACGAATCGCCGGGGGCTGGAGTCTCCGCTGGTTACGACCTTATAGGAAAATGTACCCTTCTTCGCCATGCTGACTGTAATCGAGCCCTTGCACCTCTTCCTGCTGCGAGACGCGCAAGCCCATCGACAGGTCGAGCACTTTGAGCAACACGAAGGTCACGACCACGGCGTAGCCCCAGGTGATTCCGGCGGCAATGATCTGCGGCACCAGCAGCGAGCCGCCTTCGAGAATGCCCAGACTGTTGCCGCCGGAGATCGCGTAGTCGGTCGCTTGTTTCGTGGCAAAGACGCCGGTGAGCACGGCACCCAGTGTGCCGCCCACGCCGTGCACGCCGAACGCGTCGAGCGAGTCGTCGTAGCCGAACTTCGGCTTCATTTTCGCCACCGACAAATAGCAGACCACGCCCGCCACGGCGCCCATCAGCAGGGCCGGCATCGGCTGCACAAAGCCCGAGGCGGGAGTAATGCACACCAGTCCGGCAACCGCGCCCGAGCACGCGCCCAGCACGGTCGGTTTGCCGTGGGTGATCCACTCCATCAACGGCCAGGTCAGGGTGCCGGCGGCGGCCGCGAAGTGCGTGGCCGTAAAGGCGGTCGAGGCCAGGCCGCCGGCGTTCAGCGCGCTGCCGGCGTTGAAACCGAACCAACCCACCCACAGCATCGTGGCGCCGATCACGGTGTACGTGAGGTTATGCGGCGGCATCGGGTCTTGCAGATATCCCAGGCGCTTGCCCATCACCAGGCAGCAAATCAACGCCGACGCCCCCGAGCTGATGTGCACCACGGTCCCGCCGGCAAAGTCGAGCGCGCCGGTGTTCATGCCCCCGAACACCGCCCGCGGGCTGCCGAAGGTCAGAATGCCGTTGTCCCACACCCAGTGGCACAGCGGGCAATACACCAAGGTTCCCCACAAAATGCTGAACACCACCATCGTGCTGAACTTCATCCGCTCGGCAAACGCGCCGCAAATCAGGCCCGGCGTAATGATGAAGAACATGCCCTGAAACAACATGTGCGTCAGCCGTGGCAACGTGCCTTCGGTCGGATAAACCACTTCGCTGCCGACCAGTTCCGGCTGCACGTTTTGCATGAACAGGTATTCGCCCGTGCCAATCCAGGCGCTGTCCTCGGGCTTGTCCTTCGGGCTGCCGCCAAACGACAGCGAATAGCCGTAGAGGGCCCAGATCACGGACATCAGGCCCATCAAGAACAGGCACTGCATCATCACGCCCAGCACGTTCTTCTTGCGCACCAGGCCGCTGTAGAACAGCGCCAGCCCCGGCGCGGTCATCATCAGCACCAGCGCCGAGCTGACGAGCATCCAGGCGTTATCCCCCTTGTCGATGGCCGCCGGGGGCGCGGCAGCCTCCTTGGCAACCGTCTCTTCTTCCTGAAAGGCGACGAGTCGGCCTGCCGACGACACGAGCACGATGGCGGCGATGCACGTGATCAAGCCTTGCCGAACGAAACGCATAACAAGCTCCTGGTTCATACCGCCAGATACGCGGGAACGCACAGCGCGCAGCCAGCCTCGCTAGCCGGCCGCAACGAACGCCTGTCTCGGGTACCACGGTGATTTGCCGAAGGTACCGCAAAGGCTAGCGTCGCGGTAGTGGCCACCGCGATCGTTCGTCGCGGCGAGCATTAGTCGGGCTGATCGTCGGCGGCGTCGGCTTCGGCCGGCTCGTCGTCGCGCCGCCACGGCACATCTTTTTGCCCCGCGCTATGATTGGCCCAGCGGGCGAGCACAAACAGCAGGTCGCCCAGGCGATTCAGATACACGACCAATTCGTCGGCAATGTGCTCGCGTGCGGCCAGCGCTACCAGCAGCCGCTCGGCGCGGCGGCAAACGGTGCGCGCCACGTGCAGACGGGCGGCCGCCTCGCAGCCGCCGGGCAGAATGAAGGCCTTGAGCGGCTCGAGGGCTGTTTCATGGGCGTCGATTTCCTGCTCTAGCGCGCCGATATGCCCCGGACCCAACACGCGCGTGCCGTAGCGACTCGGGTCGGGCGTCGCCAGTTCCGCCCCCAGGTCGAACAGTTCGTTCTGAATGCGCTCCAGCAGTCGGTCTTCGGCCGCCGCGAGCGCTTGCGTGCGCACCAGCCCCAGCAGCGCGTTCAGTTCATCGACCGTGCCGTAGGCGTCGATCCGCAGATCGTCTTTGCGGACGCGCGGCCCGCCGTACAGGCCGGTCATGCCGTCGTCGCCGGTCTTGGTGTAGATCTTCATAGCTTGGGTTCCTCCGCGCTGCGTAAGCATCCACTGCTGCGTCGTCGGCGGATTCTCGCAGCTTGCGCGCAAATCGCCAATCCGCGGTCGCGACGTGGACATTTCAGGCCAACTGACCTTGCCGCTTTGGGTGCTTTTCCCTAAAAGGCGGACCCTTCAGTCCGCTTAATCGCCGCAACGCACGCCGAGCCGAGCTTATGCCCCCATCCAGCAAGAAGTTAGGGCGACCTACGAACACCGCGCTGCGGGCGCGGCGGCGCGATGAAATCCTCGATGCCGCGGCGCGGCTGTTTGCCGAGCGTGGCTACGCGGCCGCCGATACCCAGTCGCTCAGCGACGCCCTCGGCATCGGCAAAGGGACGCTGTACCGCCACTTCGCCAGCAAGCGCGACCTGTTTCTGGCCGCAGTGAACCGCGCCATGGACCGGCTCGACGAACGGATCGAGCAGGCGCTCGCCTCGGTCGCCGACCCGATCGACCGCTTCGAGGCCGCCATTACCGCCTACCTGCGGTTCTTCAACGAGAACCCCGAAGTAACCGAATTGCTGATCCAGGAACGCGCCTTGTTCAAAGGCATCCGCAAACCAGCGTACTTCGAACGCAACGAGGCCTGCGCCGAGCGGAAGCACGAGATGCTCGCCGAGCTGATGCGCGCGGGCCGATTGCGGGCGATGCCGGTGGATCGCATTGGCCGCGTGCTCGGCGATCAACTGTACGGCACCATGCTGGCCAACTTCTTTGCCGGCCGGCGCGACTCGGTCGCCGACCAGGCCGAAGCAATCGTCGACGTCATGTTTCACGGCATTCTCACCGATCGCGAGCGTGCCAGCCGCAACCCCTCCTCCCCAAGCCGATAGTTCAACGATCAAGGTTTCTTATGCGAAGTTCCCTGTTCTGCTGGGCGGCGATCCTCGGCGCCGCGCTGGCCGGCTGCTCGAAAGTCGTTCCTGCCAAGGTGAGCGAGGCGCCCGAAGCGCCGTCTCAACCCAAGACCGTTGCCGTTACCGTCGCGCCGGTCGCGGTGCGCCCCGTGCAGCATCGGGTCGAAGTGGTCGGCACCTTTCACGGGCTGGAAGAGGTGACGGTCGGCGCGAAGAGCGCCGGGCGCATCACGCGCATCCATCACGACGTCGGCGATACGGTCGCCCCCGGCGATGTGCTGCTGGAGATCGACGACACCGATTACCGCCTGGCGGTCGAAGAGGCGGCGCGCTCGATGGACTCGGAACTCGCGCGGCTGGGCCTGTCGCAACTTCCTGCCGGCGATGTGAACGTCAACGAGTTGCCGAGCGTCGTCCGCACGCGGCTGCTGGCCGACAACGCCAAGCGGAAGTACGAACGCGTGCAATCGCTGCGGGCCCGCAACGTCAGCACGCAAGACGAGTTCGACCAGGCGCAGACCGACTACGAAGTGGCCGAGGTCAACTTGCAGCAGGCGATCATCGACGCCCGCGCGGCGCTCGCCGTGGCGCGGCATCGCCAGGCGGTGCTCCACAGCATGCAGCAGAAGGTGCAAGACACGCGGATCGTGGTCCCGGCGGCCGCCTCGGGGCATACGCAGGTGCGGTTTGTCGTGGCCGATCGCATGGTCTCGGAAGGCGAAATGACGCAGTCGTCGCCCTCGACCGAGCTGTTCAAGCTGGTGATCGACGACCCGCTGAAGCTGAAGATCACCGTGCCCGAACGGCACATCGGCGAGCTGGAGCTGGGCCAGACCACCGCGATCGCCGTCGATGCGTACCCGGGTCAAATGTTCGAAGGCAAAATCTCGCGCATCAACCCCACGGTCGATTCGGTCAACCGCACCGCGCAGCTCGAGGTGCAGGTGGCCAATGCCGAGCATCGGCTGCGACCGGGCAATTTTGCCAAGGTGTCGATCGTCACGCGGCACGCCGCGCAGGCGGCGATGGTGCCCGAGGAAGCGCTGGTCAGCTTTGCCGGAGTGAACAAGGTGTTCGTGGTCCGCGACGGCCGGGCGGTGGCCGTCGAGGTGGAAACCGGCACGCGGGCCGATCACTGGCTCGAAGTCAGCGGAGCGCTCGACGCGCGCGATTCGGTCGTGACCAGCGGCTACACGCAGTTGGCCGACGGCACGCCGGTGCGCATCCGCACACCCGAAGCAACGCAACGCCAATAGCCAACACGTAGGGTGGGTCGAGCGCAGCGAGGCCCACCACCCAGGCGCGATGAGAACTTTCGGTGGGCCTCGCCGCGGCGGCTCGGCCCACCCCACCGGTGAAACACAACGACCGAGACCCTTTATGTCGATCTGGGATATTTGCATTCGCCGGCCGGTGTTCACGGCCATGCTCGTGTCGGCCCCGTTGGTGCTGGGCGTGGCGTCGTACTTTCGCCTGGGGGTCGACCTGTTCCCGAACGTCGATCTGCCGGTGGTTACGGTCAGCACCACGCTCCGCGGCGCCAGCGTCGAAGAGATGGAGACGCAAGTCACCAAGCCGATCGAAGAGATCGTCAACACGGTGAGCGGCATTGACGAGCTGCGCTCGACCACCAAAGAGGGCATCTCGCAGATCACGATCCAATTCGTGCTCGAAAAGGATGGCGACGTCGCGGCGCAAGAAGTCCGCGACAAGATCGCCACCATGGTTTCGCGCCTGCCGCAGGGCACCGATCAACCGATCATCGACAAGTTCGACCTGGACGCGGCCCCGGTGATGACCATCGCCGTCAGCGGCCGGCGGAACTTCCGCGAGGTCACCGAGATTGCGCGCAAGCGGATCAAGGAGGAGCTGGAAACCATCAACGGCGTCGGCGCGATCGTGCTGGTCGGCGGCCGGCAGCGGGCGATCAATGTCTGCATCGATCCGCACAAGCTGCTGAAGTACGAGAATCTGTCGATCGACGACGTGCGCCAGGCGCTCGAGCGCGAGAACCAGGAACAGCCCGGCGGCCGACTCGATCAGGGGCTGCAAGAGAAGGTCGTGCGCACGATGGGCCGGATCGAGCGACCGGCCGATTTCGGCAAGCTGATCGTCGCCAATCGCAACGGCCAGCCGATCCGCATCGAGGATGTCGGGCGCATTGAAGACTCGTTCGAAGAGCCGCGCGGCCTCAGCCGCCTTTGGATCAAAGGCGAAGACGCGGCGAACGACGCACCTGGCGGCAGCACTGCCGGCGACAACGCCGTCAGCCTGATCGTGCAGAAGCAATCGGGGACGAACACTGTGCAGGTCGTCGATCGGGTGAAAGCTCGGCTGAAGGAGATTGGCGAACTGCTGCCGGCTGACATCGGGATCGAGGTCATCCGCGATCA
>DASZPI010000271.1:0-3331 GCA_035550355.1 Pirellulales bacterium | reverse complement strand
TCGGGCTCGGTGCAACTGGCGAACACCCCGTACAGCGAGTAGTAATCGTCCGTGGCGATCGGGTCGTACTTGTGGTCGTGGCAGCGAGCGCAGCCGACGGTCAGCCCCATCAGCCCCCGGCCGACAACGTCGATCCGATCGTCGATGATGTCGTTGATGTTATTGCCGAACCGCCGGCCCACGGTCAGATAGCCCAGCGCGGCGAGTTTTTGTTGGTCGCTTTGATCAGGCAGCAAATCGGCAGCCAACTGCTCGAGCACGAACTGGTTGTACGGCAGGTCGCTGTTGAAGGCGCGGATCACGTAGTCGCGATAGGTGTACGCGTACGGATAGCGGCTTTCTTGCGTGAACACGTAGCCCTTGGTGTCGGCGTAGCGTGCCACGTCGAGCCAGTGGCGCGCCCATCGCTCGCCGTACGCGGGCGATGCCAGCAATCGCTCGACCGCCCGGGCGTAGGCTGCGGGCGACGGATCGGCAGCGAACGCGTCGAGCTCGTCGGCCGTCGGCGGCAAGCCGGTCAGGTCGAACGTCACACGGCGCAGCAACGTGCGCGGGTCGGCCGGCTTGGAAGGCGCGAGCGAGTGTTGTTCCAACCGCGCGGCAATGAACCGATCGATCGGCGTCGCGCACCACTTCGTGTTCTTCACGTCGGGGGGCGCCGGGCGACGGATCGGCTGGAACGCCCAATGCTCGGCACGCGACTGAGCATAGCCTTGCTTCGGATCTTTGGTCGGCGCGCCCGACGCGGGGGCCGGCGCACCATGATCGGGCCAGGGGAGCCCCATCTTCACCCAGGTGACGAGCATGTTGAACTCGTCTTCCGACAGCTTGCCGTCGGGGGGCATTTGCACGCTGCCATCGTAGCGCGTTACTTCGATCAGCCGGCTCTTGGTCGGATCGCCCGGCACGGCCACCGGCGCCCCTTCGATGCCGCGCAGCATGAAGTCGCGCGTGTCGAGCCGCAGCCCCGCCTCTTGCGCCTCGGCGCCGTGGCAGCTCACGCAATGCTCAACCAGCATCGGCCGGATGCGCTTCTCGAAGAAATCTTCCTGGTCGCGCGACAACTCAGCGGCCGAAACGTGCGCGGCGTGCAAGGCGCACACGATCGCGGCGAAAAGCGGAAAGCGGAACGCCGAAAGCCGGCCGACGCTACGCCCCTCTCCCGCCGGGAGAGGGTGGTCGCCGCCGCGGCGACCGGGTGAGGGAGTGCCGGGTACTCGTCGTCCATGCCGCTTCGCCCTCATCCGCCCGTCGGGCACCTTCTCCCGAAGGGAGAAGGGCGCTGTGCAGCACCGATTCGCAGCCTGACGGTTGCTGGTTTTCATCATCTCACTTCCCTGTCACCGTCGATGCCGGCACGCCGCTGTCCAGGTAGCGCCAATTCTTGACGAACGAGATCACGTCGGCCATGTCCTGTTTCGAGACGTTGCGCTCCAGTCCTTCGGGCATCAGCGAGATGCCGTTGCTACGCAGTTCCTCGATTTCGGTTCGCAACAGCGACAGCACTTTGCCTTCGGGCAGCTTGAGCGTCACGCTCGAGGCGGTTTCGGCTGCGATGATCCCAGTATATGCGTTGCCGTCGGTCGTCACGACCGAGTAGCTGGTGTAGTTGTTGTCGATCGCCTTGCTGGGTTGCAGGATATCGACGAGCATCTGCTCGGGCGTTTTCTTAGGCACAAAGGCAATGCTCGGCCCGACGTCCACGCCCACGTCGCCCAGCTTGTGGCAGGTGCTGCAATTTTTGCGGAACACTTCCTTGCCACGGCGCGGATCGCCCTTGAGCGTGAGCACCTCCTGGTAATCGGCCAGCGCCTTGGCGCGGTCGGCAGGAATGGCGCTGGCCAGCAACTTCTTCGCACGCTGTTGGATCGCCGAGTTGCGGTACTCCACAATCCGGTTGGCCCGCAGCGTTCCCAGTTCGCCGGCCCTCACGCGGCCCGCTTCGATTTCATCGAGCAGCAACGTCAACCGCTCGGGGTTCATCAGCAGCGCGTCGAAAATTGCCGAGCGCATGGCGGGCGTTTGGGCCGCGAGGCGCTCGACCAGCGCGCGGCCGACGCGTTCGTCGCGCTCGGTGGCAAAGGCAGCCAACGCGCGGCGGCGCAGATCGTTCGATTGGTCGCCGTCGATGATCGCCAGCAGCACGGGGGCTGCCATGTCGTACGAGGCCTGGCCGAGCAAGTCGCAGGCTTCGCACCGCGCTGCAAAATCCTGTTCGGCATTGGCGGCAATCGCGGCTGCCTGCTCGAACCACGACTTCACGTAGTCGGCAAGTTCGGGATGCTGCTTCGAGGCGGTTTCCGCAAACATGCTCAGCCGCACCGTGTTGCGCATCCCACCGGCCAGGCCGTTGACCAGCGCCACGCCGATCGAGCCCTCGAGCGGCAGCTTCAACAGCGCGGCGATCTCGTCGGCATTACGGCGAGCGCCGACGATGTGCGACAGCTCTTCGACGAGCGCAAGCTGATTCTCGCTGCGATTGCGCCGCCCCATGCGCAGCGCCTTTTCCAGCACACGCGCGGCGTGGTCGGGCGTGGCGGTCAGCACGGCGCGCCGCGTCCATACATCGTCGACGCCGTTGACCGCGATGCGGGCCAGCACCTCGTCGGTCAGCGGGTCGTTGTTTCCACCCAGGCTCAGCGCGACCTGGAACCTGAGCCGCTCGTCCGGTTGCTCGCCGGCGGCTTCGGTCATGCCCAGGCCACTGACGCGCTTGCGGACCGCGTCGTCGGCGTCGAGCAGCGGTTCGGACAGCACGACCGCCTGCTCGCGCACGCGCGGATGCGGGTCCAACAGCTTTGCGTTCACCAGGGCCGCGTCCAGGGCGTCCATGCCGCGCAGCACCCACAGGGCGCCGACACGCGCTTGCGGAGTAGCGCCGCTGCGGGCAAGTTCGACCAGTGCCGGAACAACGCTCGTGTCTTGCCGCTCGTTCAGCAGTCGCGAGGCGGTCTCGCGCCACCAGCAGCTTGGCCGCTCGAGCAGCTTCACCAACTCCAGGCTGGCGAGCTGCGCAAGCTGCGGCTTGGCCGTGGGGCGCTGCCAATCGGCCGGCACAATGCGATAAATGCGTCCGCGATCGTTCCCCAGCCACAGGTCGGGGCGCTCCTTCAGTTCGTCAGGCATGAATTGCGGATGCTCGATCACCGCCCGGTACATATCGACCACGTACAGCGCGCCGTCGAACCCGTCGCAAATGTTGACGGGGCGGAACCACGTGTCGCGTGAGGCGAGAAAATCGCGGTCCGGATAGGCTGGCGTGCCGACGAAGCTCGCACCTTTGGGAACGATCGTTTCGCGGTGCACCAGGTTGCCGGTCGGCTCGCAGGTG
>DASZPI010000270.1:0-7502 GCA_035550355.1 Pirellulales bacterium | reverse complement strand
ACTCTCTGCGGCGATCACCGTGTCGCAAGCGAGCATCAACCCCGCGCCGCCTGCCATCGCCGGGCCGTTGACCGCAGCAATCAATGGCTTGGGGAACCGCAGCAGCAAGAGCATCAGGTCGTGATAGGCGAGCGCGTCGCGATACCATTGCTCTTTCGCATCGTCCTGCTGGCTTGTCTCAAGCATCTCGGTCAGGTCCATGCCCGCGCAGAAGGCGGACCCAGCGCCGGTGAGCACGACCGCCCGCACGCGCCGCTCGAGATGCAAGTCGCCAAGCGCCTGCTCCAACTCGGCCAGCAAGGCGCGGCTGAGGGCGTTGCGCTTCTCGGGGCGGTTGAGAATGATCGTGCCGGTGTGCTGATGCACGTGAACTTTTACAAGCGGCATGACGGGTACCTCGTTAGCCCCCGGCGAATCGCCGGGGGTTTATGCTGCGGGTCATCGCGGACAGATTCTCCGGCGCAGGCAGCGTCAGTTCCATGATCGCCGTGCTGAGCAGCTTGCCTTGCGTGTCGATGCGCAGCGACCGGCTCGCGCCGCCGCCAAGAGCATTGAACAGCACGAAGTTCAGTGCCCCGATCTTCGGCAGCTCGTACCGCTCGACGCGCGTTGTCCCGAGGCCGGTGAAGAATTCCTGCACCCGCTGGGGCGTCAGTTCTTTACGCAAAAACTCGAAGCCTAATGGCGTGTACGCGATCACGCCGATGTTGGCGTGATTCCCTTTGTCGCCGCTGCGGGCATGGGCGACTTCGGCAAGTTGAACTGTGCTCACGACAACCACTCCCGTGCCGACTGTGACCTGGCTTGCGATTTTGCCAGGTCGCGCGGCAGCAACGCCGGCCAGTACGCGAACACCGGACGCACTGTGCCGGCAGCGGCCGTGTAGCCGGCCAATCCCGCGGGGCCCGACGTGGCCAAAGGGGCGAACTCTCGCGTGAATCGCTCGCAAGCTTCGCGCCGCGGATCGTGAACCGTGACGCGGAGCATGACTTCGATGGGCTCACTGGCGCGCGAAATGGCAAGCCCCGGCACCCCTTCGCCCGCGCCGAGGCATTCGACGAGCGAGCGCTCGAATTCGTACCCGGCGGCGCGGAGCCGAGCGAGGATAATCCGCCCGCACTCGCGGGCCTTGGCCTCGCAATGGCGGCCGTAAACCAGCAACTGGCCGCTGGCCAGGTAGCCGTCGCGATAGGCGATCGACACTTTGAGCGTATCGGGCGCGGGCCGGCCGGTCGCGCCACTTACGCGAACCCGGTCGGCAGCAAGCTCAGCCAGCTCGACCGTGGTGAAGTCCACATCGACATCGGGAGTCAGGTAGTGCGCCGGGTCGCCGATCTCGTACACCAACTGCTCGCACACCGTCTCGCGACTGACGCGCCCTCCGGTGCCGGCAGGCTTGGTGATCACGCAACTCGCATCGTCCGACAGTTCGGCAATCGGGTAGCCGACGTTCGCCAGGTCGAGCTCTTGCCAATGCGGATAGAACGCGCCGGTCGCTTGCGCGCCGCATTCGATCAGGTGCCCGGCCACGCTCGCCCCGGCGAGACGGTTCCAGTCGTCCCAGGGCCAACCGAATTCGTGCATCGCAGGACCGACGGTCAGCGACGCATCGGCGACGCGGCCGGTGACGACGATGCGAGCGCCGTCGCCGAGCACGCGGGCAATTTCGCGGGCGCCGAGATAAACGTTGGCGCTGACAATTTCCTTTTTCAGCTCGGCCAGCGGCTCGCCCGTGTCGAGGTTTTTGAAGTCGCAGCCCGCCGCCTGAAGCTCGCTGAGCCGCGGTAGCAAATCATCCCCTGCAACCACGCCGATCGATTCGCGGTCGAGACCCGCATCGACCAGCACCTTCGCAGCGGCACGAGCGCAGGCGATTGAATTCACGCCGCCGGCGTTGGTGACGATCCGCAACTTCGGCTGCGCTTGGAGCACCGGGACCAGCGACTTGAGGACCGTGAGGAAGTCGTCGGCGTAGCCGGCTTGCGGTTCTTTTTCGCGCTTGCGAGCCAGGATCGACAGCGTCAGCTCGGCGAGATATTCGAGCGTCAGGTAATCGAGCGCGCCCGCCTCGACCAGCCGGCGCGGGGCGTCGAGGTTGTCGCCCAAAAATCCCGCGCCGTTGCCGATGCGAATCGTCTTCATGCTCTTAAACCTGAAACACGCCTAGGCGGTACGGTTCGACCTCGGCGTGGCGGGTGACGATTTCCAGGGCGGCGATCAGCTCGTCGCGCGTCTGGGCCGGGTCGATGATCCGGTCGACCCAGCCGCGAGCGGCGGCATAGCGCACGTCCATCTGTCGCTCGTAGTCGCCTTTCACCTTGTCGCGCAAGGCCGCAAGCTCGGCGGCGTCGACGGCATGTCCCTGGCGCTCGAGGCTTTTGATCGTAATATCGAGCAGCGTGCCGGTGGCCTGGTCGCCCCCCATCACGGCGCAGCGCGCGGTCGGCCAGGCATAGATCAGTCGCGGATCGAACGCCTTGCCGCAGAGTGCGTAATTGCCGGCGCCGAACGAACCGCCGGTGATCACCGTGAGCTTCGGCACACGCGAGTTGCTGATCGCGCTGACCAGCTTGGCGCCGGCCTTGATAATGCCGGCGCGCTCGCTGTCGCGGCCGACCATGAAGCCATTCACGTCTTGCAAGAAGATGATCGGCAGCCAGTCCTGGTTGCAGTTCATCACAAACCGCGCCGCCTTTTCGGCACTATCGACGTACAGCACCCCGCCGAACTGGATGGGCCCTTCGGCCGGGCGGACCGCATGGTGCTGATTAGCCACGATGCCGACGCTAAAACCGCCGAGCCGCGCCGTGGCGCAGACCAGCGATTGGCCGTATTCGGGCTTGTACTCTTCGAGCGAGTTGGCATCGACGAGGCATGCCAGCACGTCGCGCACTTCGTAGTCGTGCCGCGGATGGGCATCGATGAGTTGGTAAATCTCGCTCGACGGACGCGAGGGCGGTGTGGCTTCGCCGCGTTTGAACGGCGCGGGGCACGTCGCGGGATCGGCCGCCACGAGCCCCGCCAACTCGCGCAGCCGGGCCAGGCATGCTTCGTCGTTGGGATCGCGGTAGTCAATCGTGCCGGAAACTTGGGCGTGCATGGCGGCGCCGCCCAGCTCGTCGCTCGAGACCTGCTGGCCGATCGCACTTTTCACGAGCGCCGGCCCGGCCAGGTACAGCCCCGAGCCGTCGGTCATCAACAGCTTGTCGCAGAGCACGGGCAGATAACCGCCGCCCGCCACGCAGTTGCCCATGATCGCCGCCGTTTGCCCGAGCCCTGCGGCACTGATGACGGCGTTGTTGCGGAAGATGCGGCCGAAGTCGTCCTCGTCGGGAAACACGTCCTCTTGCAGCGGCAGGAACACGCCGGCCGAATCGACCAGGTAAATCAGCGGCAGCCGGTTCTGAAAGGCGACGCGCTGAGCTCGCAGCACTTTTTTGGTCGTGGCTGGGAAAAACGCGCCGGCCTTCACCGTGGCGTCGTTGGCGATGATCATCTGCCGCCGGCCAGCGACGAGCCCGACGCCGCACACCACTCCCGCGGCCGGCGCGCCGCCGTACTCGGCGTACATGCCCCAGGCGCTCCAGATGCCGAGCTCGAAGAACCGGGTTCCCGGGTCGATGAGCCGGTCGATGCGCTCGCGGGCGGTGAGCCGCCCTTTGGCATGTTGGCGATCGATCGCGCCCGATCCACCGCCGAGCGAGATCTCGGCCTCTTGCTCCTCGATGAGCCGCAGGCGTGAGGCGAGTTCGCCGGCCGCATCGCCCGAAGATCCGTTCATACGGCGTGTGACGATTCCAGGGTTTGAGACGTCCAATCCTTTGGAGCGAGCATCTTATCAGCGGCGCGCCGTGGCCGAAAGCGTGGCGGTCGCTCGGCGGCGCGGCGTTGCATCGGCTCAACGATTCGTGGCCCACGAGTGTTGCACCGAATCAACATCGGCGGCGCGGTTGCGAGCGGTCGGCAAGCAGCGCGTGGCTGGCTAAGCCGCTTGGCTCAACGACTTAGCGCTGCTTGTCGTTGTGGGCAGCGGCGGCTCGGCACCGCAGGTGCGTTAGGCCGTTCTCCCATGAACACCGCCACGATTCATCGAACCCACGACGAGGAGCCGGCTTTGAAGAAACGTGCGAAGAAAGCAGCTCGCGGCGCATCGCCATCCCGTTCGCAACGACCGAACCCGAAGCGTGCCGCCCCGCAACGCATCTCGACCAAGCCGGCGGGTAAAAGCACCGCTCCCGGCCGTCGCCCGGCAAGCGACCGCCGACCCGAGGAACCGGAAGTCGCCGGCCTGGACTTCGAAGTCGAAGACACCGGCCTGGAGCTGGTCGAGGAATTCGACGAGCGCGAAGTCGAAGAAGAAATGGCGGCCAGCGAGGAGGTCGGCGGCGAAGCCGAGCCGGAAAGCATCTCGATCACCGACCATATCGAAGACCCGATCCGCATCTACCTGATGCAGATGGGCGAAATTCCGCTGTTGAATCGCGAGCAGGAAATCTCGTCGGCCAAGCAGATCGAATCGACCCGCACCCGCTACCGCCACAGCCTGCTGTGCAGCGACTTTATTCTGCAAGGCGCGGTGAACCTGCTCAAAAAGGTGCGCAACGGCGAGCTGCGGCTCGACCGCACGGTCGACGTGTCGGTGACCAACGCCAGCGAAAAGAAGCAGATCATGGCGTTGTTGGACCCGAACTTGAAAACGCTGGATCATCTGCTCGAGCAGAACCGCCACGATTTTCGGATCGTCATCAACAAGCACCGCAGTGCCGACGAGCGTCGCAGCACCTGGCGACGGCTGCTGAAGCGCCGTCACAAGGCGATTCGCCTGGTGGAAGAGTTGCGCCTGCGGACGAATCGCCTGCAACCGCTGGTCGAAACGCTGGACCAGATTGCCCGGCGAATGGTCCATGTGGCCGCCGAGCTGCGGATCGCCGATCGCTCGCCCGAGCTGGCCGCCGAAGCACACAAGCTGCGCAAGGAACTGCGTTACCTGATGCGCATCACGCTCGAAAGCCCGACCACCTTGGTGAAGCGCTCGGCGCGCACCACGCGCTATCGCGGCGAATACGACGCCGCCAAGCGGGTGCTCTCGGCAGCGAACCTGCGGCTGGTGGTGTCGATTGCAAAGCTGTATCGGAATCGCGGGTTGAGCTTTTTAGACCTGATTCAGGAAGGAAACACCGGTCTGATGCGTGCCGTCGACAAGTTCGAGCACGCGCGCGGATTCAAGTTCTCGACCTACGCCACGTGGTGGATTCGCCAGGCGATCACGCGCTCGTTGGCCGACCAGAGCCGCACGATTCGCTTGCCGGTGCACATGATCGAGACGATCGGCAAGGTGCGCACGGTGACGCGCGATTACCTGCAGCGCTTCGGCCGCGAGCCGACGATCGAAGAAATGGCCGAGGCCACGAATCTCACGCTCGACGAAGCACGTTGCGTGATGAAGATGACCCGTCAGCCGTTGTCGCTGGATCAGCCGGTGGGCGACGTCGACGACAGCTTCTTCGGCGAGTTTGTCGAAGACCACCGCGAGGTCGACCCGCTGCAAGACATCAGCCGCGACTCGCTCAAGCACCAGGTGAACGAGGTGCTGTCGAGCCTGAACTATCGTGAACGGGAAATCCTGCGACTGCGCTACGGGCTGGCCGACGGTTATTCGTACACGCTCGAGGAGGTGGGCAAGATCTTCTCGGTGACCCGCGAACGCGTGCGGCAGATCGAAGCCAAAGCCGTGCGCAAGCTCCAGCATCCGATGCGCTGCCGCGAGCTGATGGGCTTCATCGACGACGCGGGAATTGCGTGAGCGCGGCTGCAAGCCACAACCCCGGGAACGTTAGCCTCCGGCGATTTGCCGGGGGCTAACGGGGCTCACTCGCTGGCTTCGTGAAAGATGTCGCTCAGCTCGCGCGGCGAGACGTCTTCCAGGCGCTTGCCGCGGCGGTCGAGCGCCTCGTTGACCTTGATGGCCGTTTCTTGCATGCGGCCGTGCGTTTCCTGGCTGCCGCCGTAAAGGACGAAGTTTTTGCCGCGCGTGAGCCGGGTGTGGCCGTCGGTGGCATCGAGGCCCAGGCCGAGCAGCGCTGCCTGCTTGGGCTGCTTGTTTTTGTTGGTTGCTTTCACGGATGAATTTTACGGCAGATGACTGCGCTGGCCAGATCAGGAGCCCTTGACTGCTTCTCGAACGGTTTGGCGTGCCAACTTGAATGCGACGCCCAGATTTTGAGCGCGCATCTCCATTTGTTCGCTCGACAGGCTGCGATTGCTGGTGTTCTGCGGCAGGCCGGCGATCGCCACGGTCAACGGCAGCAGGTCCAAGAACTCACGATAGCGACGCTTGATTGCGTCCTCGTCAGCGGGGGTCGACATCGGTGGGAAACTCCGGCAAGGATCGCTTATCGGCGTTTGAAGTACTTGTTCAACACGTCTTGCGCCGCTTGGCGCGTTTCGTCCGACCCAGGCTCGGCTTCGGCAGACTGTTGTGCCGCGGCCGACTGAGGCGATCCTTCGCTCGTGCCCAAACCCAGGGCCCGTTTTTCGTCGTCCGACAGTTGAGCGGCATAGCGACTGGGGGCCGCGGGTTCGTCGTCGCCACTGAGCCAGTCGTCAATGCTCTCGGTCTTCTTACTGGTTCCGCTGGCCATGCGGGCGGCCGCCTCTTCGACGCTGGCAACCTTCGGCTTCTTTTTGGTTGCCAAGGCCACTTGAATCACCACCTCGAACGCCAGCGGGCCGACCTTCAAAGTGTCGCCCGCCTTTAGCTCGCGCGGTGTACTCACGCGCGCGTCGTTCACGAACGTCCCCGTCGCGCTGCCCAGGTCAACGACCTGCACGCGCCCGGGTTCGAGTTGCAGCTCGCAGTGGCGCTCGGCCACCGCATCGCTGCGCGGCCGCAGTTGGCAACCGTCGGCGCGACCGATGGTGAACGTGGTCGCGGTGACGGGCAACTCTTGGCCGGCATTTTTTCCACCGACGATGCGCAGCTTCACCTGCATAGATGGCGCGTTTCGCGTTGAATGGATGAACCGAGAACGGTCGGGCCCCTCGGCGATAGCCCCTGTTCGCATGTTAGCAACGCATGAGCGGCGCGTCAAAAACGCTCAGCATTACCGATTCGACAGGCACATCCGGCTCGTCGCCGTCGGCCGCAAACTACCGCAAGCGGGTCCACGCGTCGCTGCGATAGCGGCTGTCGACCAGCTCGTCGGCCCGGCGCTGTTCATCGGCTGTCGGAGCGCTGGCGATCCACGCGCCCGACAGCCGATGTTGCAAGGCGGCAAGCCAGGCGCAGCGCAGCTCGTCGGCATGCAGCCGACCGGAAACCAGATCGTTGATCCCAGGCAGCTCCGGCGCGTGGGCCGATCGAGCGAGCAGTGCACTGCCGTGCAGCAGGGTCGCGGCGCGAGTGCGGCGCAAGGCGCTGCCGGCGACCTTGTGTCCTTCGACCAGCACATCGACCGCGGCGCGGCGCGTGAAGCATAAGAAGCGGTCGCGATCGTCGGCCG
>DASZPI010000269.1:0-14925 GCA_035550355.1 Pirellulales bacterium | reverse complement strand
TGGGCGATTGGTTTCGCTGGCGCGAAACAAAGCTCCCCTGGTCGCAATGGACCGAGCGGGCCGAGTCGCTACGCGGCCAAGTGTATCAATTCACCGGCGTCGTTCGCCGCATAACGGTCGAGCATCCCAGCGATGAGCAGGCCGCGCGATTCGACCTTGAGCAATACTATCGCTGCGAGATCGACACCAACGGCGGCGGACCGGCCGTGGTCTACGCGCTGAAGGCGCCAGCCGAGTGGAAGCTCGACCAGCCGCTCGAGGTTCGCGGCGGCGCGCGCGCGATCTTCGTCAAGCTCGCAGGCGCCGCGCCCGATGCGATCGAGCCGGTGTTTGTGGCCGAGCGGATCGCCTGGTACCCCGACACCGTGCTCGGGCACTTGGGCATGGATGTAGGGCTGTTTGCAGGGGTCGCCGATCGCACACCGTTGTCGATCGATGATACGGAATGCTTTTACGAGCTGCTGGCGGCCGTCGAGCGCGCCAACACGCGCGAGCTGATGAATTTGACGCGAGAGGAAACGGTCGAGCATCCGCGCTATCCGGTGGCGCCGTTGTTCAACGAGCCGGAAAAGCACCATGGCGAACTGTTGGCGCTGTCGGGCACGGCACGGCGGATCGTGGAAATCCAGGTCGAACCGGGCGACTTCACCAAGGCGCTGGGGATTGAGCGCTATTACGAGATCGACTTCTTTGCGCCGCAGTCGCAAGGCAACCCGATCACGTACTGCGTGCGCGAATTGCCTCGCGGCGTGGAGCGCGGCGAGAACCTGAGCGTCGACCTGCGGATCGCCGGTTTCTTCTTTAAGGTGTGGTCGTATCGCCTGGGCGAAAAGGACGGCAAAGCACAATTTCAACTCGCGCCGATGATCGTCGGACGCGAGCCGACGATTCTCGTCGTACCACCGGCCGACACGGGGTTCAGCACCATCGTGATGGTGCTGCTGGTCGTCGGGATGATCGGCGTGGCGGCGGGCGTGTGGTGGTTAAATCGCGGCGACCGGCAGGCGCGCAGAAAAGAAGCCACCCAGCGCGAACCCGAAGTGCGGTTCGACAACGTCGAGCAATAGACCAATCGACAACGTCGAGCGATTGACAGACCACGTCGAGCAATTGACAACAATTGGCCGACTAGTCGCCGACGTACGGCAGCAGGGCCATGAAGCGCGCCCGCTTGACCGCCTGTGAGACGGCGTGTTGGCTGACCGCCGTGCAGCCGGTCTTGCGACGGCCGATGAGCTTCCCCTGGCGGCTGATCATTTTGGTGAGCAGCTCGAGGTCCTTGTAGTCGATGTACATCGGACGCGGACGCACGCCGTCGACGAAAACCGGGTCCTTCTTCTTCGTGCGAGTCGTAGTTTTGCTGCGCTTCTTGGCCATCGTCGGAATCGGTCCGCAGGAACGTCGTTAGGCAGAGGTTGGAATGAACCCAAAATGATACCGGAGGCCCGCCAGGGCGTCAAAGGGGGTGTGCCTGCTTGTGGTTCGCCCCGCCGATTTGGCTCGTAAACTGGTCGGAACACTCATGCTACGGCCGTGAAAGGCCTTGCGATGGCTGCGGCTGCTCCCGTGCGTCGGTTATCGGCGAGACCTGAAAACTGGACCGTGTCATCGCAAAAGCGGTGAGGCTGCTCGAATACCACCTCAACAATCAGCATCGCTGGTTGGTCGAATCGTTTTAGCAGCGATTCGGCCTCACAGCGGTGGCTTCGGTGCGGTGAACGCGATCGGAATCGGCAGCAGATTGTCGTCGGGCGATGCCGGCGACGCGGTCACCGACCAGGTGTTGCCCGCTTCCAGCGTGAATACCAGCGCGTAGGTTTGCGTGCCCTGGACCGTGTCGATCAGCACGCTGCACGCGAAGGGCGAGGTCGCCGGAAAGCCGGTCTCCAACAGGGCCAATCCTTGGGCCACGGCGGCTGCCGGTCCCTGGTCGAATTGCAGCTTCTGCACGCGATGCGTTTCGGCGCGCAGCAGTGCCGAGAGCTGGCTGAAGCCCATCGTCAGCACCGACAGGAACAGCATCAGGATCGCGACGACCAACAGCATCGCGAAACCACGGCGGCGTCGGTTGCGGGTCATGGCCGTTGTGCGACGAGGGTGTACGTTTGCGTAATGCCCTGGCAGGCGAACGTCAGGATCAGCTCGAGCGTGTCGCCCGATGTTTCGGCGATCAGGCTTTCAACGTTTTGTGCGACGACCGTTTCGTTGCCGTTGGTTTGGTTCCAGCGCACCAGCGCGTTGCCGACCAACTGATACATGATCACCTGGTCGGGCGCTCCCCAATCGGCCAGGCCGTTGGGGTTGTCGGTCGAGTCGAAGCAGAGCAGGAACTCGCCGTTGCCCGGCGCGGTCCAGCCGACAAACTGACCGGCGAGCTTGTAGCCGGCGTAACTTTCCGCCGGACAGCCGCCAAGATCGCTGGTCAAATAGGCCAGCGCAATATCCGCCTCCTGGGCGATTCGGCAGCGATGGACCGTTTGCACCATCGGCCGCCCGAGCCACAGCCACGCGTTCGAGAGCAGGACCGCCAGCATCACAATCAAGGTGGTCGCCACCGAAACCTCGACCAGGCCGAAGCCGGCTCGATCGCGTCGAACGGAGGGGGGTCGAAGAGGACGAGATCGACTCATGGTACCGAGGTCACCGTGGCATGTGCGGTCATCCGCTGCGCGGTCAACGATTTGTCGATCGATACCAACTCGACCAGGTTTTGCGCGATCGGGCCCTGCGCAACGGATGAATCGTCGGGTACGTCGGACGTGACGGTGGCTGCGATGCCCAGCTTGCGCGACCAGAGATCGGCAACCGGCACCAGGTAGTACGTGGTTGCGGGATCAAGCCGCTTTTCGAGAGACCGCAGGTGCTTGGTGTACATGACCATGCACGGCGCCAGGCCCGACAGCACCAGGCCAAAGATGACGAACGCGGCCTGCACTTCGATCATCGAGACGCCGCGGCGAGTGCGGGCTCGCGCGCCGCGTGGCAATCGCTGCTCGGTCGTGGGTCGTGCGAGGATCATGCTAGTACGTGGGAAGAATATCGGATTCGCCGGCGGCCGAGAGCAGGCCAGTCACCGCGCCGGTGCTGTCGATCGCGAAGGTGCCGGTCCACAAGCTGGGCGACGAGCGGGTGGCAATCGCGGTGAAGCCCGTCGCATCGGCGAGCTTGATCTCGTAGGCGTAGATCGACTGATTCTCGATGCCGGTGTCGAGCAAATCCAGCGACTGCAACGTTTGCAGGTCCCCGGCATAGGTACGGTTGTCGAGCCAGTACAACCGCTGGGCCGACCAGATGGCGCGCAGATTGGCGCACGCCACGTCGGCGCGCGACTGTTCCAAGGCGCGTTTGAACGATGGTACCGCCATCGACGCCAGTACGCCGACGATGGCGGCCACCATGACCAGCTCGACGAGCGTCATGCCGCGGGCGCGCCGCATCGGCGTCCTGCTTCGATCGGGCGACAGGGTTGGACGACGCTGCGACCGGGCGACCGCAAAGCAGGTGGTCAGCGTCGATGCCGCTTCACTCTCATCCGGCCTTCGGCCGCCTTCTCGCGGAGGGAGAAGGACCTGGTGGATCGCGTTCGCTGATGCTGGCATTAGTGCACCTTGCCAGCCATTTCGAACATGGGCATGTAAATCGAAAGCATCAGGCCCGCGATCGTGACGCCCATGCCCGCGATGATGATCGGCTCGAGCAGCTTGGTAACTTTGCCGATCAGCCCTTCCATTTTCTCTTTGTAGAACGGGGCGAGCTGGTCCATCACCTGGTACAACTGCCCCGATTCTTCGCCGATCTTCACCATGTCGGTGATCATCGAGGTGAAGAGCGCGGTTTCTTCGAGAGCACTGGCCAGCGGGCGACCGGCGGCGACGCGCGTGCGCGCCGCATCGATCGCGTCGCGGTAGATCGGGTTCTGGTGGAACACGCCCGAGAGCACCGACATGGTTTCGAGCATCGGGATGCCGCTCTTGAGCAGCAGCGCGATGTTCGAGGCGAAGCGGTACATGGCCATCTGCACGATCAACTCGCCGATCATTGGCAGCCCCAGGCCAACGCCCAGGAACTGACGCCGCCCGCGCTCGGTCTTCAAGTACTGGCGAATGGCAACAATGACGCCGATGACCGCCAGCACGATGTAAATGCCGTAGGCAACGATGAAATGCGACGCGTCGAGCACGAACTGCGTCATGCCGGGCAGCTCGGCCCCCATGTCCTGAAACATCTTCGCAAACGTGGGCACCACCAACCACAACAACACGGTCACGGCGCCGACCGCCACGCCGATCAGGATCATCGGGTACATCAGCGAGCCGGTGACTTTTTTACGCGTGTCGCGCGATTCGCGGATTTGCTTGTTCAGCTCGAGCAGCACGGCCGCCATTTGGCCGGTGATTTCGCCGGTGCGAATGACGCCGATCCAGTGGTGCTCGAAGACGTTGGGGTGGCGCTCGGCGGCCTCGTTCAAGGTGGTTCCTGCCGAGACGTTGGTCGAAATGTCGTTCAGCACCTCGCGCAGCTTCAGGCTTTGGTTCTGCTCGGCGCAGATGTTGATCGCTTGCAGCAGCGGCGTGCCCGAGCTGACAAGCGTCGAGAGCTGCTGGAAGAAGGTCATCTTGTCGTCGAGCTTGATTTTTTTGTGCGGCTTGCTCGACACGCGCGCCCGAGCGACAAACCAATCTTCGAATGCCATGGCCGGGACCTCGGGTCAGATGTTCACTAATCGTTGCCACAGCGAAGGGGTTTCGATTTCGCTCAGGCGTTCCGAGAACTCGATGCCGACGTAATTCGCGTCGACATCGGCATCGCAACGGACCACGCGGCCAAACACCTTCTCCGGCGGCGCACCTTCGCCTTCGTTGAGCGCGAATTCCAACAGCACCTCGGTCCCGGGGCGCAAGACGACGGGCGAGGCCAGCTTCACGCCGCCGCGGCTGATATCGCAGGTGTGCGCCGCGATCGCGGGTCGCTGCGAGCGCACGCTCACGCGCACCTCGCAAAAGAACGGCACGCGCTCGTAGGCGCGGCGGTTCTCGACGCCGGCAAACCGCGCACTCTCGGTGCTCAGCGCCGCCTCGTCGGTCCCAAGGTCGACTCGAAATCGATAGGCCATGTGACTAATCGTGCCCCTTCATCGCGATCGAGAGCGCTTCCTCGAGGCTGGTCGTGCCTTCCCGCACCTTGTCGAGCGCGCTGTCGGCGAGCATTTTCATGCCTTCGGCCCGGGCGGCCTCGCGCAGCTCGGGCAACGGCCGTTTCTTCTGGATCAATTCGCCCAGGTTCGGCGTGATGCGCACGACCTCGAACACGCCGACGCGTCCTCGGTAGCCGGCGCCGCCGCAACTGTCGCAACCTTTGGGACGGAACAGTTCCTGGCCGACATCAAAGCCGTAGGTCTTGGCCGTTTCGGCATCGCAGGCATAGGGCTCTTTACACACCTTGCACAGCCGGCGAATGAGGCGCTGGGCTTCGAGCACGCGCAGCGTGGCGGCGAGCAAGAACGACTCGATCCCCATATCTTGCAAGCGGCTGACCGAGGCGAGCGAGTCGTTGGTGTGAATGGTCGAGAGCACGAAGTGCCCGGTGAGCGCGGCACGCAAGCAGATTTGCGCCGTCTCCTGGTCGCGCACCTCGCCGACCATGATCACGTCGGGGTCCTGACGCAAGAACGCGCGCAGCACGCTGGCGAACGTCAGGCCGACTTGCGGCTTGACCTGGATTTGGTTCATGCCGTCGAACTTGTATTCGACCGGGTCTTCGACCGTGCAGATATTCACGTCGGGCTGATTGCGGTAGTTCAAGCAGGCGTACAGGGTCGTGCTTTTGCCGCTTCCGGTGGGGCCGGTGACGAGCATCAGTCCGTGGGGCGTGTCGATCGATTCCATCAGGTCCTTCGACTGCCGCTCGTCGAACCCCAGGCCGGTGAGCTGCACCGGGATCGCGCCCTTGTCGAGAATACGCATAACGATCTTCTCGCCCCACACGGCCGGCACGGTGCTCACGCGCAGGTCGATGCGGCGATCGTCGGTGCGCAGGCCGATGGCGCCGTCTTGCGGCACGCGCTTCTCGGCGATGTCCATTTTCGCCAGAATCTTGAATCGCGAGACGACCGGCAGATACAGCGGCAACGGCGGCGGCGTGAGCTCGTGGAGCACGCCGTCCACACGAATCCGAATCCGGCAGCGCTCTTCGAATGGCTCGATGTGAATATCGCTCGCGCGGCGCTTCAAGGCCTGGTCAAGAATGTCGTTGACGATCTGAATGACCTTCGCTTCGGGGCCGGCCGGCAACGGCTGGTTGAGATTCAGAATCTCACCGTCGTTGTCGTCTTCCTCGTCGGCAGGATTTTCGGCTCCGGGCCGGCCCGGTTTCCCAGGCGTCTTGTGGGCTCCCGGCGTACCCGAGGCGGCTTTCTTTTTTTCCTTGTTGGTCGACGGAAACAGCGATTCGACGATCGTCTCCCACGCCCCCTGCGGCACGACGAACGCACGCACGGCCATGTCGGTCAGGAATTCCAGCTCGTCGACCACCATCAGGCCGTCGGGGTTGATCAGTCCGACGTCGAGCGTGTTGTTCTCAAGCTTCAGCGGGACGACGAATTGCTCGCGGCACATTTTTTCGGGCAAGTGCTGGGCAAGACTGCGATCGATCGTCGCCAAGTTTTCGGGCAAGTCGTACAGCGGAATTGCCAGATATTCCGCATACGCTTCGGCGATGTTGTGGTCGGTTGCCAGCAGTCGCTCGATGAGCCGCGTTTCTACCGTCACGCCATCGGCGAGCATTCCTTGGCTGGCTTCTTCCCACTGCGCGCGCTCGAACAGCTTTTTGTCCAACAGTAGTTGGACAATCATCGGCAGCGAGTCGTTGATCTCTGCGGTCGTGGTCACGACGGCACCTGGGCCGAAAAACGGTGTGGACTACTGAGCGTCTGACGGACGCGCACGCTGCGGCGACGCTGCAGCGCCGCGCGGCGGGGTTGTGGGGTTGGTCGAGAGCGCGATTGTCTTTGCCGGCGGCGTCGCGGGGGGCGGATTGGTTTGCTCGGCGACTTGCGGCGCGACGGTCATCTCCAAAGGCCGATAGGTCAACGCGGCAATCACGTTCCCCGTGCTGACCAGCACACGATGAACGCCGATCGACTTGATCGTGCCGATCGCCTCGGGCGGATTGCCGAACTCGAGCGCTTCGCCTTCGACGTACACCCGGCCGTTAATCACTGCCATCCGTGACTTGTCGCTGACGTAAGCGCCGTTGAGCACGAATGGGCTCAGGTCGATGGTCGGAGCAACGGCGGGCTCGTGGTCGGCAACGGCGGTTTCGGGCATTGGATCGGTCGAGGCTTCACTGCTTCCCGGCTCGCTTGCCACGGCGACTTCGAGCTTCGGTCGCTGGAACGGATCGCGGTCCAGTGGCTTGGGCGCCGGCGGCGATAAGTCGGCGGCCGAGAGTCCTTCGACCTTCGGCGGTTTCTTGACCGGGCCGACAGGCTCGGCCAGGTGCGACCAGCAGAAGTAGCCCATCGTCCCGGCAACGACGCCGATCGGCATCAAGCGAACGAGTTTCGTACTCATGTGCTTAGCCCATTAATCCCACAATGGTCAGGGTCGCCATCAGGGCACGTCCCTTGTCGCGCAGCGGCTGAATGTTGACCGAATCGACTCGGATCAGCCGCTCGTTGGTTTCAAGCCAGGCGATGAACTTATCGATCTCCGCCAGTTCGCCTTCCAGATCGATCCGCACCACCACCGCCTTGTACGGGCCCACGTCGCGCACCTTGTCGGGGTCGAGCGTGATCAGCTTCAACGGGAACTGCCGCGCGCCGTCGAGCAGGTAATGAACCCATTGGTTGGTGTCGGTATTCGTGGGCAAACGATCCTTGAACAGCTTGTACTGATCGCGCAGACGTTCGATGTCGCAGATCACCGTGTAGCGCTGCAGTTGCGAGTCGAACTCGGTGTGGCTGCTGTCGAGCGTCGAGCTCAAGGGTCCGTAGAACGCAAAATACGCAACCGCCAACACCACCGTGCCCAGGAACACGCGCAGCTGCATCGGATCGTGCAGATTGACGATCGGTTTCTTCTTCGCGTTGTCGGTCGCGCGGTTGGTGCTGGGGGTGTTCATTACTTGTGCGCTTTCGCCTCGGGTGGCTTTGCCGCCGGAGCGATCGTCTTGGGCAGGCACAATACCGTAAAGATCGCCTGGGCGACTTCATCCTTGCGGCTGGGCTGCGTGGTTTTGATGTCGGTCAACTCGATGTCCGGAAAATCACGCTTCAGCAGCGGATCGCCGCGCAGCGAGGCGAGAAACTCGTCGATTTCCGAGGGCATGACGCCCGACTCGTTGATGGCCGACTCGGCGCGCATGGTGAACGATTTTTTAGGCCGCTTGCCGCCGGTATCGAGCTCGGCCATGCCTTGCAGCATGGTCAGCGTGGCGCTCGCGGGCAGACGATCGGCAACGTCTTGCAAGTACTTGGTCCAGAGAATGCGCGTGCCGGCGAATTTCTTCACCGCCTCGACCTTCGCGGTGAGCTCGCGCTGCTCTTTCACCAGGTCGGCCTGCGGTTTGTTATTGGCCCAGGCGCGTTTGGCCAACTCGGCGCGAACCGGCACGATGGCCTTCTCGGCGTGCTGCGCGTGGCCGAACAAGAACAACGCCATGCACAACACCAACGCCACCTGCACCGATAGTTCACCCCAGGGGAAAATTTGCCAAATCGTGGGCTGCGGAGTCATCGACTTTGTAAGATCGACGACGCCGACCGGGTCGCCTACGCAGCCCAGCGCCAGGCCGTAGGCAATCGACCCGCCCGACAGCTCGGGCGCCGGGCACCAAACGATGGGCAGGCCCGCGGTTTTGGCGAATTGCTCGCTGTTCAAGCCGGCTTGCAGGTCTTCGCGGCCATGCGCCAGAACGACATCGAGCGGCACGTCGATGCCATAGTGTCCGAGCAGCGTCTGGCACGATCGGACCGACGCGCCGAGTGCCCGCAGCTCGATGCCTGGGTTCAGCTTGAACGAGCGCCAGAACACGCACACGGAACCTGCGGTCACGACCGCGAGGCCCTCGGTGGGGCCGAGAAACAACCGCAGCGCGGGCTTTGACTTGCGGACGCGACGCGCCTGGCTGGCGGCTCGCAACAGCGCCAGCGGGGCCGGCTCGGTAAAGAAGGGCTGGACTTCGTTGTCCTGCAGGATTTGCAGCAGGTCGAGCAGGTACTCGCTGCGGCACGAGGCGATGCTGACCAGGTTGCGCTTGTTGTAGCTGCCCTTGACCACCTGCACCGACAGTTCGTCGATGCGAACGTTGGGCGACTGCATCACCTCGCGCAAGATGGTTTGCGCCGACGCGCTATCCTTGCCCGCTCCAATCGGGCGCGTGCAGTAAAAGACACGCTTCGAAGAAACGCCGACGGCGATCGGATAGGCGTGGCGACGCGCACCGCAAACCTTCGTCAAGAGTTGCCCGATGACGCTGCCCAGCTCCTCGGCGACGAAGGCTTGGCTGTGGCGCTCCAGCTCGACCATGCCCAGCGGAGTGCCGGCGACCTTGCTGACGACAACCTCTCGGTCGCCGACATACAAGCCGACCCCTTTGTAGGGCATGAACTTGGCGAGCTTCGCTTTCACAGGGATCTCCGCCGGTCACGAGCTTCGGAACTCCGATTGGTGCCGGCCGCACTGAATTGACGAAGGCTTGAAAAAATAGGGCGGCTGAAAAACTTCAGCCGCCCTATCGAAGTTGACCAAACTTGCCTGACGGCCGAGATCGGCTTAGCTGCCGCTACCCGAGCCGCTGCCCGAGCCGCTGCCCGAAGTCTGATTGCCGCTAGGATTGATGTCGTTCGGGATCGTGCTGTTGGAGGTGTCGAAACCCGATTCGGTGAACACCACGGTGTAGGCGCCGTAACCCGACGACGAACCGGCACGAGTGGCGGTCGACGACCACGAGCTCTCGAGCGTGCCCGAGGTGCCGGCGACCGGGTCGGCGACCGTGAAGTAGGTCGGAGCCGGGAAGCTGATGTCCAACAGGCTGATCGAGTTGGCGTAGGTGCCGTTTTGCGATTGGTAGCGCTCCTGCGAATCGCGAACTGCCGACAGGTAGCTGAACGCTTCAGCCGCCTTCGACCGCTCAACCGACTTGAGGAATCGCGGCACGCCGAACGAGGCGAGCACGCCGATGATCACAATGACGACAGCCAATTCGACCAGGGTAAATCCGCCACGCTTCTGCGACGACGATCGACGATGCACAGTGCTCTCCTTTCGCCGCCGTTGCGAGCGGCACAGTTGTCAGTAGGGATCGCGCCGCCGACGGCCACACGCCGTAGTTGGTTGGCTACCCATATTTCGTTTGTCAGGGCTCTGTCGGCAGGGGTGCGAATGGATCGCGAACCCCCCTTACAAGACCCAATCAACAAGTAGGTCAAATACCCACGTTGTCAACTTTTTGCCTTTGCCATGGCAGAGGATGCCGAATGGCAAGCTTGGGGCTGCGATTTTCCCGCATCCCAGGCTCGTTTCGGGACGAACGCACCTGGCGCGATCGGTTTATCCGCTACTTGGCAACGGCTGAGACGCGCTTGGGCCCTGAACGCGCCACGACACAACGGCCGGCGGCGAGCAGCACGCTTAGAAGCGGCCTTGATCGCAGCGCGGAATCTTTTGCTCGTTGGTGGCCGACATGGCATCGGCCGTCGGGAACTCGTCGACGTACGGCGCACAGGTCGCCGACGGGTTCCAGATGCGCGTCGTCAGCAGCACGACCAATTCTTTGGTCACCATGTTGGTGGTGCGCTGGCGGAAGATCGGACCCAGGTACGGCAGGGTGCTCAGGTACGGAATGCCACTCTGCGTGACTTCCTGCTGCTTGTCGATCAGGCCGCCAATGATGAGCGTCGCGCCGTCGGGAACCAACACGTTGGTGGTGACTTCGGAAGTGCTGGCCTGCGGAATGCCATTGACGATCGATCCGGTGCTGCGCTCGGGGTGCACTTCCATGCGCACGATGCCATCGGTCGAGATGAACGGCCGCACGCGCAGCAACGTGCCCACGTTCATGAAACTGATCTGCTGCGTGGTGCTGACCAGGCTTTGGCTGATCGTGCTATAGCCCAGGCGATCGCCGAGCTGCAATTCGGCAAGCTGCTTGTTGATCACCAACAAGCGTGGCGTGGCCAGCACTTCGACTTTGCCCATCGTTTCGAGGAACGACACGAACGTGGTCACGCTGTGGCTGGCTCCGCCGACGTTCAGGCCTTGCGTGTTGCCGGCAAATCCCGAGCCCGCCGCGCCAGCCGTCGTGCTCGGAGTGTTCAACAAGCCCGCGGCAGTCACCGGCGCGGCAGGCGTAAAGCCGGTGGCGGCATTGATCGCGGCGCCATTGCCGACCACGCTGAGGAACTGACCCGTGCTGTCGAGAATGCCGTAGTTAAAACCAATCGATGAGCCATGGTTGTGTGTCACGTACAAGATCACCGCTTCGATCAACACCTGCTCGGGCTGGGCGTCGAGCTGGGCGACGATCTTGTCGATTTTTTGCAGCACCGATTCCCGGTCTTCAATCAACAGCGTTTCGTGAATGGCGAACGAGTCGCCACCGGACAGCGATTGTTGATTCGACCCACCGCCGCCGCCACCACCTCCACCTCCGCCGCCACCTCCACCACCTCCGCCGCTGCTCGAACCGCCACCCGAGCTTGCTGACAGGCCGCTGATGGGGTTGATCGGACGGATGCCGGTTTGCGCTGCCGGCGATGCGGTCATATGGCCCAAGGGGCTGAGGAACGGCAGCAGGATTTTTTGCAGGTCGGTGCTGCGTGTGTAGTTGAGTTTGTAAACGCGCATCCCCATGCCTTCGCTCTTGGTATGCGTGGCCCGCCAGGCCCGCATCTCATCGGATGTGCAGATTTGCAGCACGCCGTTTTCGCTGCGTCCCGCCAGGTTGCACGAGCGTAGGATCGCGTCGAGCGTTGCCTCGATCGTCAGCCCCGACAAGTCCGCGGTTACCGTGCCGGCGACGTCGGGCGACAAGAGCATGTTCACCGCATGATCGCGGCTGAGCATCTCGAGCACTTTGCGGATGTCCACGTTGTCCAAGTGCAAGTTGACCGGAGCGTTGTTGCCGATCTTCACCCCTGGCTCGATCTGCAGGCCAATCTCGTCGGCAGTTGCCGGACCAGCGACTCGCCCGCCTGCGACAGGCTCTTCGCCCGGCGCGATCTCGCGCGGCGCCGGTCGTGGCAGCTCTTCTGCCTGCGGATCGATCAGTTGCAAATACTGTTGTCCGTTCTGCGGGTCAGGCTGCGCCGGGGCATTGTCTTCATCGTCGCTGGTCGGTACCCCGCCCTCGTTGTCCTCGTCGTCGGCACTGCGGTCGTCGTCGTCGGACAGCGGGATTTCGGCCGAGGTCGGCACGACATCGGCATCGCCGGCGTTTGGATCGACCGCCTGTTTCGACTGCAAGTACGGCAGCGCATTGGCGGGGTTCGGCGCTTGCGCAGCACGTGCTTCGGCTTCACGCGTTCGCCACGGAACTTTGAAACGGCGACTCGACGGAGGCGCATTCGCCGGCCGCGCCATGGCCGGTGCGCTGCGCGGCGGATCGGCGTTGCCGCCAAATGGCAACGCGCATCCTGCGAAAAGCGCAGATGCCGTTGCTAGCATCAAGATGAAGAGGATGTAGGACCGCACAGTGATCGCCGACCCGATCCGAGCTCTCTGCTGCGGGGTGTTGATGGGGAATAGTCCGTAGCCCGGGAGCTAATCGGCATAAACTAGGCGGGTATTTGAAACTTTTCCGTTCGGGGCGACATTGCCGCCCGCGCGGTGAGAAGCTGAGGCAACTGCGACGGCCAGGGGATCGCAAGCGCCGCTAGCTGAGGGCGTGTTCTTAAAAACTTGACCCCCGCCTCACCGGGAAAGATAGTGAGCAGTGCATTCGTCGTCTGCTCTCCCTTCCTGCACACCCCGCCACGCCACCAATGGACCTTCCGCAGCGAGCTCCTTCGTTTTTCGCCTGGGTCGCAAGTGCCGTTGTCTTCGCCGCGGCCGTGCCCAATTCAGATCGGAGCGCTCTCGCGGCCGAGCCGGCGCCGAACATCGTCTTCATTCTCTGCGACGATCTCGGCTGGGCCGATGTCGGCTTTCACGGCGGCAATGCGCCGACGCCGCAAGTCGATCGCCTGGCGCGCGACGGGGTTGAACTGGCGCAGCACTACGTCGCGCCGGTCTGCAGCCCCACCCGTTCGTCGTTGTTGAGCGGGCGCTATTGGAGCCGATTCAACGTCACCTCGCCGCAATCCGATCGCGCGTATCCGTGGGAAACCGTTACACTGCCGGCGGCGCTGAAGACCGTCGGCTACGAGACCTGCATCACCGGCAAGTGGCACCTCGGCTCGCTGCCCGAATGGGGTCCGCGGAAGTTTGGTTTCGACCATTCCTACGGCTCGCTCGGCGGCGGCGTAGGTCCGTGGAACCATCGTTATAAGCAAGGGCCTTACACCCTCACCTGGCATCGCGACGACCAGCGAATCGAAGAGCAAGGGCATGTGACCGACCTGATTGCCGACGAAGCGACGCAGTGGATCGCCTCGCGCAGCGGTAAGCCATTCTTCCTGTACGTGCCATTCACGGCGGTGCATTTGCCGATTCGCGAACCGCAAGCGTGGGTCGAGCGCGTACCGGCCAGCATCACGGGCGAGGTGCCACGCCAGTACGCCGCGTGTGTGATGCACATGGACGATGCCGTAGGGCGCATCCTCGCCGCACTCGATAAGGCTGGTGTGCGCGACAACACACTCGTCATTTTCTCCAGCGACAATGGCGGCAGCACCGTCGAGAACAACGACACGAAATATCCCGCCGACGATTACCCTTCTGGCAAGCTCACCGGGAACAACCTGCCGCTGCGCGGTGAAAAAGGCACGGCCTACGAAGGGGGCACCCGCGTGCCGACCATCGCCAACTGGCCAGCGAAACTCAAGCCCGGCAAAGTCGCCTCTCCGGTGCACATTGCCGATTGGATGCCGACGCTCACCAAGCTGGCAGGCTATGTGGCCAGCGAAGATTTGAAATGGGACGGCATCGACATCTGGCCGCAGATTGCCGAGGGGGGGAAGGCGCCAGAGCGCACGCTGTACGGAGTCGCGCCAGGCCGCCGGGCGTCGATCCTTCGCCGCGGCGATTGGAAGCTAATCGTCAACCGCGATCGAACGCTGGGCGACGAGCTGTTCGACTTGGCCAGCGATCCGTATGAAAAACAGAACCTTGCTGAACGCGAGCCGCAGCGCGTCGTCGAGTTGAAAGAGCTGTTGTCGCAGGTGGCGGCCCGCGACGGCGACGCCGCCGTGCCTAAGAACGCCGCGAAAGAATAACATGAGCGATCCGCGCGCTTCGTTCGATCGCCGAGCGTTTCTGCGCCTGGCCGCGGGATCGGTGGCGGCCTCGTCGGCCGTGCGACGGGCAGCGGCCGAGGCGCCCGCGTTGCCGGCAACGATCGAAGAACGCATGCGAGCGGCATTGTCGGCGGCGCCGTTGTCGATGCGGTTCGACGGCAGCACAGCCGACGACGCGCGGCAATGGCAAGCGGCGTTCGGCGCGCGACTGCGCACTTTGTTGGGATCGTTCGATCCGCCCTCCCACTGGGATTGCGTGCTCGAGCGGCGCGTCGAACTCAGCGACCACATTCGTGAAGAACGCCTGCTCGTGGCCGACGGCGTCGATCCAGTCCCGTTTCATCTGCTACTGCCCCCCTTGGCCGCCAACGAGCCCCGACCCGCCGTGATCGCTGTGCATGGCCATTGCCAGTTTGCACACGACGGCATCGCGGGGATCGACGACACGCCCGAGCGCCAGGCCGAGATCGAGAAGTGCCGCTGGGACTACGGCCGCAAGCTGGTCGAGCGCGGCTACGTGGTTGCGGCCC
>DASZPI010000268.1:0-7144 GCA_035550355.1 Pirellulales bacterium | reverse complement strand
TGTCGATCGAGTTGGAATATTCGCCCGAGCCCGAAAAGATCGTCGAGTGGGTCGCCGAAGCCTACCGCGAAACCGCGCGCCTGATGCAAGCCGCGGGGATGCGGAAGTAATGGTCGATGGTTAGTGGTTCGTGGTTCGTGGTTCGTGGTTAGCCAGCATTTACCTGCTTACTGCTCACTGCTCACTAATCCAGTCGCGCGTTGCTGGTGCCGGTCGCGCCGTGCTTTTGCATCTCGCGCAACAGCGACTGGCCAAGCACGCTGTGCTTCTGGCCATACGACACGTAGATCACCAACCCCACCATCAGCCACACGAACAGCCGCAGCCAAGTATCGACCGGCAGGAACAGCATCATCAGCGCGTTGACCGCGATCCCTGCCGGCGCCACGACGAACAACAGCGGCGTGCGGAACGGCCGGTGAGCGTCGGGCCGAGTAATTCGTAGCATGAGCACCGCCGCGCAGACCACCACGAAGGCGAACAGCGTGCCGATGTTCACCATCTCTTCGAGCTTCGTAATGGGCGTGAAAGCTGCGACCACGCAGATGAATGCGCCGGTCCAGATGGTCGAGATATGCGGCGTGCGGAATCGCGGATGGACCACGCCAAAGATCGAGTGCGGCAGCAGATTATCGCGGGCCATGGCCAGGAACACGCGTGCCTGGCTGAGGAACGTGATCAACAGCACGCTGGTCATCCCGGCCAGCGCCCCGGTCGAAATCAGTGCCGAGGAATAGCGCAGCAGCGGGTTGTCGTCGATCCGCGCACGATCGCTGAACGCCGAAGCAACCGCCGTTTTTGGATTGATGTCGGGGTAGGGGACCATCCCGGTAATCACGGCCGACACGGCGAGATATAGCAGCGTGCAGACGACGAGCGACGCGATAATGCCGATCGGCACGTCGCGCTGCGGCCGCACCGCCTCCTCCGAGTGCGTCGAGATTGAATCGAACCCGATGAAGGCGAAGAACACGATCGACGCTCCGAGCATGAGTCCCGAAATGCCGAACGGCATGAAGTTGTTTCGCACGCGGTCGTCGATGCTGGTAAGCAGGTCGTTGAGGCCGATGTAGCCGAGGATGCCCCACTTGTCGGTTAGCGTTTCGGGAACTTTCGCGCGCACCGTGGTCAGCACTTCGTCGACCAGCGCACGGTCGGCCTCGGCCTTGGGCAGGCGCGGCGTGTAAAGCTCGCGGTCGCGCTCGATCAGCTTCTGGGCTTCCTCGGGCGTGAACTTGCCGAGCCCTGCCAGGCGCTGGACCTCTTGGGGAATGTGCTCGAGCCGATACGCGGCCGAGACCATGGTGGCGACCTCGGCGACGCGCGTTTCCTGTGCTTGCTGGTCGAGCCCTTCGCGCGCCACCGCCTGTTTCACCAGGTCGGGAATCACGAACGACTCGGCAGGCGTGCGCCGCTCGGTCATGGGAATCTGCGTCCAGTTGCTGGGGCTCACATAGTGGATCCCCATGCCGATCACGAACAGCACCACGCCCAGCTTGATCACGGTGAGCACGGCATTGGCGGCGGCGCTTTCGCGAATGCCGATCACCAGGATCGTCGTGACGATCGCCATGATGACGACCGCGGGCAGGTTGATGGCGAAGCCGCCGCCGGCGTAGGTGAAAGGGTCGGTCGTCAGGTACGCAGGAATTTGCCAACCGAACAAATCGTGCAGGAACACATTGAAGTAGTTCGACCAAGCGCTCGCCACCGTGGCGCAGCTCATGGCGTATTCCAAGATCAGGTCCCAGCCGATGATCCAGGCGAAAACTTCGCCCAACGTGGCGTAAGCATAGGTGTAAGCGCTACCCGCCACCGGCGCGAGCGCGGCAAACTCGGCATAGCAGAACGCGGCGAGCGCGCAGCCGAGGCCCGCGACGCAGTACGAGAGCATGATCGCCGGGCCGGCGTCTTGCATTGCGGCGCGGCCGGTCATCACGAAGATGCCCGAGCCGATGATTGCCCCCACGCCCAGCAACGTCAGCGACACGGGCCCCAGCACGCGCCGCAGCCGCTCCTCGCCCGCCATCTCGGCCAACAGCGTATCGAGCGACTTGCGGGCAAACAGTTGATTCCAACGCATGAATCTCAATTCTCAGTTTTCGAATCGCAACTCTTAAATCGGCAGCATCGTGCCCAGGCCCTGCGCCTTGGCGCGCTGGACGAGCAACGCGCCGGTCGCCACGTCCTCGATTCCCATGCCCACGCTCTTGAATACGACGACGCTTTCGCTGCGGCTACGGCCTACGGCGCGGCCGGCAACGACATCGGCCAGCTCGACCGCCCGGTCCCAGCGAAAGATTCCTTTTTCGAGCGCATCGACAAAATCGCCTGCTTCGTGCTGGCAGGCTGCGATGCTGTCGCAGACCACGTTGTCGGCGCGGCGCAACGTGGCGGCATCCAACTCGGCGCGCGACAACCAATTCGAGCCCATCGCGCAGACCAGCGTTCCCTCGGCCAGGTCGGCGCCGTCGAGCACCGGGGTCTTGCTGGTGGTGGCGGTCACGACGATCGGCAAATCCTCGACCGCTTCGCGCGGCCGATCGACCGGCACGACCTCAATCTTCAACTCGTTCGACATCTGCTCGGCGAAGGCGTCTCGCTTTTCTTCCGACCGGCTGTAGACGAAGGCGCGGCGGATCGGCCGGGCGGCTGCCACGGCCGCGAGTTGGGTCTGCGCCTGGTAACCAGCGCCGACGAGCCCCACTTCGGCGGCGGTGGGGGCGGCCAGCCACTCGACGGCCACCGCCGTCGTCGCGCCGGTGCGCAACTGGCCCAGGCGATTGGCCTCGATCAGCGCCACCAGCTCGCCGGAACTGCTGTCGTACAAGCCGGCCAAGAACTTCGCCCCCTGGCGCGTGGTGGTGTAGCACTTCCAGCCGACCAGCCCCAGGTAGTCGGCGGCCCCGCTCATGGTGTGCAGCACCACCCCTTTGCCAATGGCCCGAGTGCGCGGCACGTTCGTCGCTGCGCCCGCGGCAAGCTGCCGGAAGGACTCGTGCACCGCGTCGATCACCGAACGCAAGTCGAGCAACCGCGCGACTTCGGCCTCGGTGAGATACAGCACACTCATGATGGCAAGTTCGCGATCGCCTTGAAGTCGTGCTTGAGCGAGCGATACAGTTGCTGATAGACAGGGAACGCACGATTATACGTCGCGGCAGCGGCGGCAACAGGCGCGGTTTCAGCCACCACGCTGATCGTCGCGGCGCAGGCCTCTTGGATGTTCTTGAACGCGCCGGCCCCCACGGCCGCCAACAGGGCCACGCCGTATGCGGGCCCTTCCTGGCTGTTGATCGTGACCACTCGCGAGCCGAATACGTCGGCCTGAATCTGCCGCCACACCGCGCTGCGCGAGCCACCGCCCGAGGCGCGGATTTGCTCGACCGGCACGCCCAACGAGCGGATGATCTCGAGGCTGTCGCGCATCGAATAGGTCACGCCTTCGAGGATTGACCGCGTGAGATGGCCACGCGCGTGAGCCAACGTGAGGCCGATGAAGCAGCCCCGCGCGTCGGGATCGGCATGCGGCGTGCGCTCGCCCGACAAGTACGGCAAGAAGAACAATCCCTGGCTGCCGGCAGCGACCGAGGCCGCTTCGCCGATCAAGGCATCGTAGACATCGGCGCCGGCCGCTCGGGCCCGCTCGATTTCGGCCTGGCAGAGCGTGTTGCGGAACCATTGCAGCGAGCCGCCCGCCGACAGGTTCACGCCCATCAAATGCCATTTGCCGCGCACCGCATGGCAGAATGTGTGCACACGCCCCTGGGGATCAACCTTCACCGAGTCGCTGTAGACGAACATCACGCCCGAGGTGCCGATGCTTGTCGAGAGCACGCCGGGCGCGACAATGCCGTTGCCCAGGGCCCCGGCGGCACAATCGCCCGCGCCGCCGACGACAAGACAATCCGGCGAAAGGCCCAGCTCGTCGGCCGCGGCGCGGGTCAGTCGGCCGGTGACTTCTTCGCTCTCGTAGCAGCGCGGCAGCAGGTCGCCGTCGAGCTCGAGCTTGGCGAGCAGTTCCTTCGACCAGGCGCGCTTCGACACATCCAGCAGCAGCGTGCCGCTGGCGTCGCTGACCTCGGTGGCAAACTCGCCGGAGAGGCGGCGGCGGACGTCGTCCTTGGGCAGCAGCACCTTGCGCACCGCCTCGAAGTGGCGCGGCTCGTGGTTGCGCAGCCAGAGAATCTTCGGCGCCGTGAAACCGGCCAGCGCCGGGTTGGCGACCATGCCGATCAGCGCTTCGCGCCCGCCGGCGCGGCGCGTGATCTCGTCACACTCGGCCGCTGTGCGTTGATCGTTCCACAACAAGGCGCGGCGAACGACACGTCCCTGGGCATCGAGAAACACCGAGCCGTGCATTTGCCCCGACAGGCCGATGGCGCGGACGTCGTCCGGCTTGAGCTTTGCCTGGTCGACGACCGCCCGCACGGTGCTGACCGTGGCACGCCACCAGTCATCGGGGTCTTGCTCGCTCCACAGCGGCTTGGGAGCGTAGCAGGGATAGTTGTCGACCGCGGCGGCCAAGATCGTTCCGCGCTCGTCGATGGCGAGCGTTTTGGTTCCGGAAGTACCGACGTCGATTCCGAGATATACGCCCATCTTGCCCGTTACGACCCGTAGAGTTGTGCGGCAGGCTTAGGTTGCGACGCGGGATTGTAATGCGTTTTGCGTGGGGCGAGCAACCGGCCCCAACGATTTGGCCCATGATTTGCAAGTGCTATCGGTCGCTAACCTCAATCCACGGCTGCTCAGGGCGAGCGGCCGTCGCGAACACATTTGTTACCGTTTTGCTCGAACGAGCAGGAGCATGGTCATGTTGCGATGGGCTTTAGCGTTCTTGATCATTGCGTTGATTGCCAGCGCCTTCGGCATGTACGGCCTCGAAGGAGCAGCGCTCGACGCGGCGCGGATTCTGTTCTTTGTGTTCCTGGTGCTTCTGGTGCTGGGCTTTGTCGCCGGTAGCAGCCTGTTCGCCAGCTTCAGGCGGTGACCGCGACGTAGGAATACGTTTAGCCGCGACGCGCAAGCAAGCGCTCGCTGCGCGTCGCGGCTAAACACTAGGATTTGCGTTCGAACGCCTCTAGGTCAGGCTCACCGTGACGGTCTTCGTCTCGGTGTAAGCTTCGAGCCCCTTCTCGCCAAGCTCGCGTCCCATGCCCGACATCTTGTAGCCGCCAAACGGCGCGCCGGCATCGAACACGTCGTAGCAGTTCACCCAAATGGTGCCGGCCTTGATCTTCGAGGCCAGATGATGCGCCTTGGCGACATCGCGGGTCCACACGGCCGCCGCCAGGCCATAGCTGGTGTTGTTGGCCCGCTTGACGATTTCATCGACATCCTTGAACTTCAGCACCGACAACACGGGTCCGAAGATTTCCTCGCGGGCGATGGCCATGTCGTCCTTGACGTTGGTGAACATGGTGGGCTCGATGAACCAGCCGCGATCGCCCCACCGCTTGCCGCCGGTGACGCACTCGGCGCCTTCTTTGTTGCCCAGCTCGATGTACTGCATGATCTTGTCGAACTGCGCCTGGTCGACTTGCGGCCCTTGCTCGGTTTCGGGATCGAGGCCCGGGCCCAGCTTGCGGGTCTTGTTCATGCTGGCGAGCTTGTCGATGAACTTGTCGTAGATCTTTTCCTGCACGAACAACCGGCTGCCGGCACAGCAGCATTGCCCTTGGTTAAAGTACAGGCCGAAGTGCGAACCGACCGCGGCGGCGTCGAGGTCGGCATCGGCGAACACGATGTTCGGGCTCTTGCCGCCGAGCTCGAAGGTGCAGCGCTTCAGCGTGGCGGCAGCATCGCGCATGATGATGTGCGCCACTTCGGTCGAGCCGGTGAACGCGATCTTGTCGACGTCCGGATGCTTGACCAGCGCCCCACCGGCCGAGGGACCGTAGCCCGGCACCACGTTGATCACGCCGTCGGGAATGCCCGCCTTCTGCGCCAGCCGCGCCATCCGCAAGCAGGTCAGCGGCGTCTGCTCGGCCGGCTTCATCACGATCGTGCATCCGGCGGCCAACGCCGGTCCCCATTTCCAGGCAACCATCAGCATCGGGAAGTTCCACGGAATGATCTGCCCGACCACGCCCACCGGCTCGCGGCGGGTGTAGGTGAAGTACTTGCCGCGGACCGGAATGGTTTGGCCGTGAATCTTGTCGGCGTAGCCGGCGTAGTAGCGCAGGGCATCGATCGTCAGCGGCAGGTCGGCCGCGCGTGCGTCGCGGATCGGCTTGCCGTTGTTGTACGATTCCAGGGCCGCGAGGTCGTCGATTTCGTCCTCGAGCAGGTCGGCCAGCTTGTTCAGCAACCGGCCGCGATCGCGGGCATCCATCCGGCTCCACTCGCTGTCTTCGAACGCCTGCCGGGCGGCGGCCACCGCCGCGTCGATATCGGCCTTATCGCCTTCGGCCACCTGGGCGATCACCTCTTCGGTCGCCGGGTTGTACGTGTCGAACGTCTTGCCGCTTTGGGCCGGCTGCCATTTGCCGCCGATAAAACACTCGGTTTGGCTGATCTTCGGGGTCTTGAGCGACTTGGTGACGGTGGCCATGAGCAAAACTCCTGGACGGCGAATGGATGCAATCAGCCTTGGTCGAGCGACGGCTGGGGTACTTGGACGGACGCGTGATCCTTTCGTATTCTATCGCCTCAGACCAGCAACTAACAGGCTTTGGGAGAGCCACCCGACGATGGCATCGCGGCAGCTTGGATTGTTGATCGACTCGCTCGTTTACGGCCCTTCGTATGGCCTGTTGCACTATTTGATTCGCTCGCCCGAACCGTTGGACCCGCAGAAGACCTGGCAAACGGTGACCGCCAAGCAGGGGCCGGCGATCGAGTGGATCGCCAAGAACTATCCGCCGCCGTGGGCGCGCCGCTGGCTGCTGCGCCACAAGATCCGCCAGGACGCACGCCTGGGAATCGCCGAGCACTACGACGTGTCGAACGACTTTTACCAGTTGTTCCTCGATCGCAAGTACATGTTCTACACCTGTGCCGATTTCCTGACCGGCACCGAGACGCTTAAAGAAGCGCAGACCAAAAAGGCCGATTTCATCCTGCGGCTGATCGATCCCCAGCCGGGCGAGAGGATTCTGGAGCTAGGCTGCGGCTGGGGAGCGATGCTCAAGCGGATCTA
>DASZPI010000267.1:0-5289 GCA_035550355.1 Pirellulales bacterium | reverse complement strand
GTTCGTCTACAACCTGGCTTTGGGCTACAAGTTCAGCGGCGCGGTCGGCGACCAGGCCGAGCTGCGCCAAGTCGAAGGGCCTGGCCCCGGAGCGGTCACACCGATCGAGCGGATCGCCAAGCCCGGCAGCTACTCGGAGCTCGCCCAGACGCTCCGCACCGGCGACTTGCTGTTCGTGCGCCGCAACAACAGCAACGAAGTGTCGCATGTCGTGATCTGGATCGGACCGATCGGCCAAGCGCCCGACGGCACGCCGCTGGTGATCGACAGCCACGGCGAAGGGGTGGAGGACGTGCGGGGTGCTTCGATTCCTTCGGGCATTTACCTGCGTCCGATGCGCGAAAAATCGTGGTACTTCCGCGAAGCCAGCCACGCGCTGCGCATCTTGCACTGAGCGGCAGCGACAGTATTTTTGTGAATCAACGCCGTGTTGTGGCGATCAAGTCGGCAAGTTGCCGACCATCGCTGCCGGCGCCGCGCAAGCCTTCGAGCATGCTGACCTGATCTTCGGTCGGGCGATTTTGCCCGAGCTTGAACTTGCCTTCGACGCGCTCCAGCGGCAGTTCGAAGCCGACGATCCCGGCAAGCAGTTGCTCGCGGTAGTCCTTGGGAATGTCGTAAGGCCAAGGGTCGCGGCGCGGGCCCTCGTACTTGGCGACCATGCGATCGACCACCTCGCTGGTCCGCGGCGCGTCAAGCACTCGGGCCGTTCCGTGCACGTGCACGACGGCGTAATTCCAGGTGGGCACCGCGGGACCGGTGACATACCAACTCGGCGAGATGTAAGCATGCGGGCCGTGGAAGATCGCCAGCGATTCGCGCTCGGCGGCAAACGCCTTCCAATGCGGGTTCGCCCGAGCGAAGTGGCCCAGCAGAACTTCCGCACGACGATCGAGCAGCAGCGGAACGTGCGACACCAGCGGCATGCCATCGTGCACGCTCACCAGCGTGGCGAAACCGTAGCGATCGATGAAGTCGTGGAGCGCTGCACGATCGTCGACGCGGAACGAAGCGGGAATGTACATGTTGGTTCGGGTTGCTTGTCATTGAACGATCGTCGGGTCCGCAACCTTCAGGAGCAAATCGCGGCGATTACGGTTCGCCTTGTTTGTCCGACGAAGGACTCGCTGCAGCATCGTCGTTCATCGGCAGAATGACGCCGACGAACAACCGGCCGTCGGTCTGCCAGCGATCGCCGCCGCCGTTACGCCCGCTGCGAATCGTGTGGAAATTGTCCACGGTGTATTCGGTCCCGAGCATTCCCGAGTGTTCGAGGCAGTTGAACAGGTAGTCGCGCTCGGCATCGACATCGGGGGCGGTGACATGCGTGATCTGGCCCGTCCGGTGGCTGAGGCCGACGCGCTCGTCGTAGACCGCCGACCCGTACCACACCGGCCGGCCGTCATCGTCACGCTGCGTCGATTGCCAGAACCGCACGTGGTGGCGATGGCGAGGGTTATCGCCGACCGCCTGCTCAAAGGCCAGGTCCTCGATGCGGTCGAACAGGAATAGGTTGCTCACCGGCGCGTCGGGATCGGGTCGCTTGAAGACCGCGTCGACCGCAATTTTCAGCGAGGTCTTCAGCGTGAGCGGGTCGGCCGGATTCCACTTTGCCGCCAGCATCGCGCGAACGACCTCGGCCTTCGTGCCCACCAGCGACACATTCACCGGATCGCCGGGAACTCCGTCGGCGCCATGCGTGATGCGTGGGATCGCCTCGGATTTTGGCTCGAAGCGGTCGTGCCGCTTCCAGGCTTCCGGCATGAGCAGATACGCGATCACCGCCCAGACCACGACCAAGCCGGCAAGCCAGCGAGCGAAGCGGTTGAAGCGGCGACGCGTGGGTTGTTCAGCAGCGTTAGACATTCATCGAATGGCGCTTAATCGCCCTTGGGTAGGATCGACCGATCGTCAGAATAGAGCGCCACCAGTCGGGCGATGAACATGGTCATGTAGAACATGCTGGTCATTGCCTCGGCCATGGCCAGCATCTGCGCCGGCTTCGACACCAATTCAATCTCGTCGTAGCCGACGTTCGAAAGCGTGCCAAAGCTGAGGAACAGCGCTTCGTAACCGTGCAGCGGGCGGCTGGCGGTGTCGTCGATCACAAACGACTCGGGCGATAACCGCGCCGCCGCCAGGTACGCAAACGTCCAGAATACTCCCACCATCACGTAGGTGGCGACTCCCGCGCACAGCACTTCGTTATTCACACGCGGCGCCCGCAGAATGAATCGTCCCAGATGAAAAAGGACAAACGCCACGTACACCAAGGACGTGACGTTGGTAAACAGAATGGGCATAACCCCCGGCCAGAAATGGTCGATCCACTGGCCGACGGCCGCCGGGGCCAGCAAGATGGCGGCAATCATCAAGGTCGTCCGGTTTCCGCCGATCGCGAACATCGCCATCAGCAGCACCGCGGTAATCAACACCGATTCGATCAAGCGGCCATAGGCCACTTGATCGATGAACGGCACGATGGCCAGCATGGCCAGCTCGGCAATCAGGAACTGCGCGACGGATACCCGTGTCGCCCCTTCGCGACCTGCGGCGGCCGATTGTTCTGATGTCACGAAAGCGGATCCGTCGATGAGTTGCGTTCCGGTTCGAAACGGCCGGACGGCGTCCAGCAGTCGTTCCGCGGGGCGATTTCAAAGTATTATGATGGTCGTCGCCCGAAATGCCGTCTACCCGGTGCATGTCATTCGGCGTCGAGCTTGGCTACGATGGTTGGGCATGAAACGCCTGCTTCTGGTCGAAGACGAGCAGCACCTGGCCGTCATTATTCAGTACAACCTCGAGGCCGAAGGGTACGAGGTGTTGCTGGCCGCCGACGGCCCCGCGGCGCTGAAGATCATTGAGGACGACCCGCTGGGCATTGACCTGGTGATCCTCGACATCATGCTGCCGGGAATGAGCGGCTATGCAGTTTGCGAGGCGATTCGTGGCCAAGGGCTCGATGTGCCGGTGCTGATTCTCAGCGCGCGAACGCTGACCGAGGATCGCATTCGCGGGTTCGATGTCGGCGCCGATCAGTACCTGCAAAAGCCGTTCGACCTCGACGAGCTGCTGAGCCGGGTGAAGAACCTGCTGGGGCGTCGGCCGCGCAGCGGGGCGGCGCGGCCGGCCGAGCAGGAGCTGCACACCTACGAATTCGGCCGGGCAAAAATCAACTTCGACACCTTCGAGGCGAGCGTCGCCGGCGAGCCGCTGCACCTGACGCATACCGAGATGAAGCTGCTGCGGTACTTCATCGAGCAGGAAGGCTCGGTCATCAGCCGTTCGCAGTTGTTGGAAGACGTCTGGGGTTTCGCCAACACGCCGACCACGCGGACCGTGGACAACTTCATCGTGAAGTTGCGAAAGTATTTCGAGCTCGACCCCAGCGAGCCGCAGCACTTTTTGAGCGTGCGCGGCGCGGGCTATCGGTTTATCGCCAAGCCGGCGCCGGCCGCGTCCGAGCCGCCAGCGTAAGCCCCGATCCGATCGGCTGACATTACGGTCGTGCCCGAAGCCGGGTTTACTTTCGCATTTCGCCTGTACACACTGATGGGGCAAACCTACCAGGGGCTGTCCAGCTTTCAGAAAATCGAAGAGAGATAACGATGCTTCGCACGCTCGGTTTGGGAATGTGCATGGTGATGATCGGCCCCATGGCGGCTGCGACAACCTCGGCCGCCGACGCCAGCGCCGACGGCTGGATCCAGATGTTCGACGGCAAGACCCTCGACGGCTGGAAGGCGAACGAGAATCCCGAGTGCTGGACGGTCGAGGACGGCACGATCAAAGGTTCGATGGGCAAAAGCCACTTGTTCTACATGGTGCGCGAGTTCACCGACTGCGAGTTCAAGGCCGACATCAAACTCGCCGCCGGCAGCAACTCGGGCATGTACTTCCGCACCGCCTTCGGCCCCGGCTTTCCCAAGGGCTACGAAGCCCAGGTGAACAACAGCCACAAAGATCCCAAACGCACCGGATCGCTGTACAACTTCGTGGCCGTCGGCGAGCAGCTTGTGCCCGACGACACCTGGTGGACGCAGCATATCACGGTCAAGGGGAACCACATCGTCATCAAGGTGAACGACAAGGTCGTGGTCGATTTTGTCGACGAGAAGAACACCTACACCAAGGGTTATCTCGCGCTGCAGCAGCACGATCCCAAGAGCACGGTGTGGTACAAGAACCTGTACGTCAAGCCGCTGGATTGATCGAATTGGATGCCATGCAACCTTTAGCCCCCGGCGAGTCGCCGGGGGCTAACGCCCGAATACAGGAAACTGCCATGAAGTTCTTTGCGTTCCTCGTCGCCACCGTCGTCGTGCTTTCGACCACCATCGCCGTGGCCGACGAGCCCAAACCGCTGCGGGCGCTGATGATCACCGGCGGCTGCTGCCACGATTACGACACGCAAAAGCTGATTCTCAGCGAAGGCATTAGTGCCCGGGCGCCGGTCGAATGGACCATCGTGCAAGAAGGGGGCAAGAGCACCGACCATCGCGTCAGCCTGTACGAAAAGTCGGATTGGGCCGCCGGGTACGACATCGTCGTGCACAACGAGTGCTTCGCACTGGTCGCCGACCCGGCATTCGTCGAAAACGTCGCGCGGGCGCATCGCAACGGCGTACCGGCGATCGTGATCCACTGCACGATGCACACCTTTCGCGATCTGAAGGAAGACACGTGGCGCGAGCTGCTCGGCGTCACCACCCGCCGGCACGAGAAGCAGCATCCGCTCGAGATCAAGAACCTGAAGCCGGACGATGCCGTGATGAAGGGCTTCCCGGAAACCTGGAAGACCGGCGACGAAGAGCTGTACGTGATCGAAAAACTGTGGCCCAGCACGGTGCCGCTGGCCCAGGCCTACGGTGTCGATACGAAGCAAGATCACGTGGTGATCTGGAAGAACACCTATGGCAAGGGACGCGTCTTCGGCACCACGCTGGTGCATCACAGCCATCACATGCGCGAACCGGTGTATCTCGACCTCGTGACGCGAGGCCTGCTGTGGGCCTGCAACAAGCTCGACGATCAAGGCAACCCGCTGCCGGGCTACGGTCCGAAGAAATAGAGCGCTCGCAAAGCAGATCGCGCGACAATTTGTCATTCGCTGACAAGCTGTTACGATGACCGAAGAGTTCATTGCTCCTTCGGAATCGTTGCCACGTGACCGAGCGCCTTGCCGATCTACCGCATCCGCCCTCGGGCGTCGCTGGGGCGAAGGGCGCCGAGCCGTTGGCCGACGCCACGCTGCGGCAGCGCGAGCAGTCGCTGCGCTTGCCGCCCGAA
>DASZPI010000266.1:0-6680 GCA_035550355.1 Pirellulales bacterium | reverse complement strand
AACATGATGGTGGCCACGGACGACAAGGCTGACGACGACGCGCGCTACGTGCTCCGCTGGATAGAACGTCACGGCAAACACGAGTTCACCAAGACCGAAGCCCAGCATCACGGCAAACGGCGGTTCCCCAAAGCCGACGATATCGACGCGCCCTTGGCGGAGTTGGCCCGCCGCGGTTACATCCGCTCCAAGCCCACGATCTCGACCGGCCCGGGGCGCCCACCGTCACCAGCTTACGAAGTGAACCCGGCCGTGCTCGTGGACGTTGCGAAGCGCTCCCACAATTCCCGCAATGCGCCGGCGGAAACGGGAATCGGTAATTGTGGGAATATCGGGAGCGCTTTTCCGCGTGTTAAGCAGCAAGAGTGCTCCGAAGCAACCAACGACGAGGTGGTTGAATGGTCGGCCTAGAGCTGCTCGCACAAGCCACAACGGCCGGCCTCGACGTGACTGCCGCCGGCGAGCGTCTGATCGTCCGAGGACCACGATCGGCGGAAGCAATCGCGCGGCGTTTGCTCGCGCACAAAGCCGATGTACTGGCCGCGCTGGACACCCGACGCAATAGGACGCCCGCAGAGCTGCTTGCCGCCGGGACGACTCAAGCATCGAACAATGCCGCCGCGACGCAACCTGGCGCGTCCTGTGAGGCCGGCTCAGGCCTGCCGGCCGTTCAGTCGGCGCCGCGCTGCCGGCGGTGCGGCTCGGCCGCTACTCTCGACGTAACGATCCACGAAGGCGCTTCAACGCGCCGCGACTGCGCACGGTGCGGGCGGTTCATTGCGTTCACTGCTTGGTACGGAAAAGTCATCTAGCGCATCCGTTGACAAAATGTCAAATATCCTCACAATGTAAGAGTATGAGTAAGTCGAAGCATGAACGCGTGACGGACCAATTGCGCCGCCTGATCCGTGACGCCGGAGTGACCGTCTACGTGATCGCGCGCGAAACGAAGATCGACAACGCCACGCTGAGCAGGTTCCTGTCCGGCGAGCGCGGCCTTTCGCACAAGGCGCTAGACCGGCTCGGCGAGTATCTGCAAATCGAATTAACCGCCCACGGCCCGAAACGGAGCAAGTAGCAATGGCCAGTATTTCACGCGAATCGAATGGTCGTCGCACCGTGCAGTTCGTGGCCCCCGATGGAAAGCGGCGCAGTATCCGGCTCGGAAAAGTTGCCCAGCGCGTGGCCGAGTCAGTCAAGGTGCGCGTCGAGCTGATCGTCGCGGCGAAGCTGGCCGGCCATGCCGTTGATGATGAAACCGCCCGGTGGCTCGCCGGACTTGACCAGGCTATGGCCGACAAGCTAGCGGCAGTCGGACTGACGCCGCGGCGTGAAGCGGCGACGCTCAAAGCGTTCATCGACGATTACGTGGCCGGGCGCCTCGACGTGAAGCCGAGAACCGCCGTCCGCCTGGAACAAGCTGGACGCAAGCTCGTCGAGTGCTTCGGCCCTGAGCGCCAACTGCGCAGCATGAACAGCGGCGATGGGGACCGCTTTCGTGTATGGCTGATCGGACAAGGCTTAGCCGAAAACACCGTGCGGCGCCTGTGCGGCCGGGCAAAGCAGTTTTTCCGCGCCGCGGTCCGCCGGAAGCTCATCGCCGAGAACCCGTTTGCCGATCTTGTCTCGGCAGTGAAGGGCAACCCGAGCCGGTTCCATTTCGTCAGCCGCGGCGATGCCGCCAAGGTGCTCGATGCCTGCCCTGATGCGGAGTGGCGACTGCTGTTTGCGTTGGCCCGGTTCGGCGGCTTGCGGACACCCAGCGAATCGCTGGCGCTGAAGTGGGGCGACGTTGATTGGGCGAACAATCGCGTTCGCGTCCCCAGCCCGAAAACAGAGCATATCGAAGGTAAGGAATCACGGCTTATACCGCTCTTTCCCGAGCTGCGCCCGTACTTAGAAGCGGCATTCGAGCAGGCGGCGCCCGGTACGGAGTACGTCATCACGCGGTACCGCGGCGGGCACGTGAACCTGCGAACGCAACTAGACCGAATCATCCGGCGGGCCGGCCTGATACCGTGGCAGAAGCCCTGGCAGAACTGCCGTAGCACGCGCGAGACGGAGCTGATGGAGACGTTTCCCTCGCACGTGGCCTGCGCGTGGATCGGCAACAGCGAAGCGGTCGCGCGGAAACATTACTTGCAAGTCACCGGTGAGCACTTCGAGCGCGCGATCGGCAGCGGTGCAGAGGCGGTGCAGAATCCGGTGCAGCAAGCGTCGGAATCGACCGGAATGGAGTTACAAGCCGTCGGCGCCGAAAACGAAAATAGCCCGGAATTTCCGGGCCATTCTTCGCTATGCGACTACTTGCCAAATTGTCAAATACCCCTACGGGGAGTCGAACCCCGGTTTTCGGACTGAGAACCCGACGTCCTAGGCCACTAGACGATAGGGGCGTTGTGGCGGAAATCGTTTTTTACGCGGGAAGTGGGCCGACCGTCAAGCCGGTCGCGCGGTTGAGCCGGCAGTACCCGGCGGGGAGCGGACGGACGTAGGGTGGGTCGAGCGCAGCGAGGCCCACCATTGCCCTGCTTTTTTGGTGGGCCTCGCCTTCGGCTCGACCCACCCTACGCTGCTTGCCGGACGCGCGATCGGCCTGACGCCGGAACGCTAGCCGCTTGACCGTTATTGCACGCTGAATTTGTGCACCGTCGTCTGACGATACGTTTCGCCGGGCTTGAGTTCCGTCGTGGGGAACTGCGGCTGGTTCGGCGAGTCGGGCAGATGCTGCGCCTCCAGGCATAGCGCCGCCCATTGCGGGTAGCCGCCGTTCACCGCGTCGCCGTCGAGGTAGTTGCTCGTGTAGAACTGCACGCCCGGCTCGGTCGTCGAAATCTCCATCACGCGGCCGCTCTTCGGGTCCTTCACGACCGCGGTCGGCGACAGCTTGTACATGTTGCCCGTCGCGAGCACGTAGCAATGGTCGTAGCCGGTGGGGCCTGCGGGGGGCACCATTTCTTTGATCCGCTCGCCGATCGTGTGCGGCTCGGTGAAATCGAGCGGCGTTTTCGCGACCGGCGACAGCTTGCCCGTAGGGATCGATTCGGAATCGACCGCCACGTAGCGCTTGGCGTTGATCTGCAATTCGTGATCGAGAATCGTGCCCGAGCCCGCGCCGGCCAGGTTCCAGTAGGCGTGGTTCGTCAGGTTCAGCACCGTCGGCTTGTCGGTGGTGGCCTCGTAATCGATCCGCAGCTCGTTCTGGTTGGTGAGCGTGTAGATGACTTCGGTCTTGAGCGTGCCGGGAAAGCCTTCTTCGCCGTCGGGGCTGGTGTAGGTGAACCGCACCGCGGGCTCGCTGCCTGAGAGCGGCTCGGCTGCCCAGATTTTGCGGTCGAAACCCACCGTGCCGCCATGCAGCGTGTTGTTGCCGGCGTTCTTGGCCAGCGTGTAGGTTTTGCCTTCGAGCGTGAACTGCCGCTTGGCAATGCGATTGGCAAACCGGCCCGTCGTGCAGCCGAAGTAGGCTTTGTGCTTGGCGTAGCCGTCGACGTTATCGAACCCGAGCGTGATGTTGGCGAGCTTGCCGTTGCGGTCGGGCGTTTCGACGCTCACGATCCGCGCGCCGTAGTCTGTGAGCTTCACGACCAGGCCGTGCTTGTTGGTGAGCGTGAACAGCTTGGCAGCCTGACCATCGGGGGTGTTGCCGAACGGTTGGGTGGGGATCATCGAAGTGGAGGCGGCGGGCTTGGTGGGAGTGGCAGCGAGCGTGCGAATCTTGATGTTGCGGAACGACACCAGGCAGTTGTGATCTTGCAGGCAGATATAGCCGCGAGGCGCTTTGCCGAACAGGGGCGCGGTGGCGAATTTGCTTTTCGCCACGCGCTCGTTCCAATCGTCGCTGCCGATCACGTACTCGCAGTACTTGGTGCCGTTCATCCAGTGGACGCACTTCTCGGGGCTGATCAGCACGCGCAGCTCGTTCCATTGGCCGGGCGGCTTGGTGGCGTCGACGTCGCTGGGGTAGAGCTGGTACAGCCAGCCAGCTTTTTGCGGGTCGTGCCCCTGGAGGTTGTCTTGAATCTGCACCTCGGGGCCTGAGAACGGCGGGCGGATTTTGGGGTCTTCGATCACGCGGTACATAAGGCCGCTGTTGCCGGCCGGCGAGATGTTGTACTCCAACGAGATTTCGAAGTTCTCGTACTGGTCGGCGGTGATGATGTCGCCGGCCTTCTCGCCGTCACGGACGAGAGCGCCGTCGACCACTTTCCAGCCGTCGCTGATCGTATCCTTGCCGAAGTTCCGCCAGCCGTTGGTGGTTTTGCCATCGAACAGCAGCTTCCAGCCGGCGGCCTGTTCGGCGTCGCTGAGGGTATTGGGGGCGGGAGCGGCATGCAGGCTGGCGACATGGACGGCGGCGATCAAACAGCCGAGGGCAACGAGCAGCGGGCGTTTCATGCGTGGGCTTCCGGAGGAAAGCGGCTCGTGGACGAGCCGGCTAAGCGGGGTGGAAACGTTCTATTGGTACACCGCCGCGATGGGCGGTTCCAGCCGCCAGGTGGCAAAAAGATGTTTCCCAGACGGTGGCGAATTTGTTATCGTATTAGCCGGCTTCGATGGGTTTGAATCCCGCCTTGGAGTTCCCGCCATGCTCCGCATTCTTGGCAGCCGACGGACGTTCTGCGACGGCATCACGCGCCGCGACTTGTTGCGCGTCGGTGGGCTGGGACTTGCCGGCGGAATGCTCGATCTGGCCGCAGCTTCGAAGACCTCGGCCTCGCCGGCTGCGGGGCAGCCGCGCTCGTTCGGGCGGGCAAAGAACGTGATCGTGCTGCACCTGTACGGCTCGCCGAGCCAGCTCGAAACGTTCGACCCCAAGCCCGACGCCCCGATCGAAATCCGCGGCGAGCTGGGGACGATCGACTCGGCCTTGCCCGGCTGCCGCATGGGCGAGCTGCTGCCGAAGACCGCCACGGTGATCGACCGCACCACCGTGATCCGCTCGATGTGCCATCCGTATCCGCTGCATGGCGTGGCATTCGCCCTGACCGGCGTGCCGGCGATCGACGTGCCGATGGAGCTGAGCCCGAGGGACCCGCGCCATTGGCCGTTCTTTGGGTCGGTCGTTGATTTTCTTGATACGAAAAGCGGACGCGAACGGACGCGCGGCGTGCCGGCGAACATGGCCCTGCCGTTCCCGTTGAGCACGCGGCGCACCGGCGAAGTGCGCCGGGCGGGGCCCTACGCGGCCTTTTTAGGTGCCGAGTACGACCCGATCTGGACCGACTGGATTGGCACGGCGACGCGCGGCTGCAAGAAAATGCTGCGCGACGAGGTGTACGAGGGGAACGATCCGTACGTTGAGATGAGCGCGGACAGCCACTTCGTGGTGCCGGCCGCCAGCCAGTTGCAGGCCGATATCACGCTCGATCGCCTGAACCAGCGGCGCTCGCTGATCGACCAGCTCGACCAGGCGCGTGCCGACCTGGATCGCACGGCCAGCGGCAAGCAGATGGATCGCTACCGCGGCATGACGTACGACATGCTCGAGTCCAACACGCTGCGCGCAGCACTTGATCCGCGGCGCGAGCCGCAAGCGACCCGCGACTTGTACGGGCCGTCGCTATTCGGCCAGGCGTGTCTGACCGCACGGCGGTTGGTCGAGGCGGGCTCGCGCGTTGTCACGGTTTTTTGGGACGAGTGGGGTCTGGCCGGCACCGGCTGGGACACGCACTTCCTCCACTATCCGCGGATGAAAGAAGAGCTGTGCCCGTCGTTCGATCAGGCGTTCTACGGCATGATTACGGACATGGAACAGCGCGGCCTATTGGACGACACGCTGGTCGTGCTCACCAGCGAGCACGGCCGCACGCCGCAGATCAGCACGACCAAGCAAGGTGGCGGCGGGCGCAACCACTGGTCGCGGGCGTACTCGAACGTGTTGTTCGGAGCAGGCATTCCGCGCGGCCAGGTGGTTGGCGCGACCGACAAGCACGCCAGCGACGTAACCAGCAAACCGATCAGCCCCAAGGATCTGCTGGCCACGATGTATCACCTGCTGGGAATCGATCACCATCAGATGATCCACGACACGCTCGGCCGGCCGCTGCCGCTGGTCGATGGCCGCGTGGTGCCCGAGTTGCTAGCCTAAGCGCGGGTCGGTTGTCCGTTGTCAGTGGTCCGTCACCACGGAACACAACTGACAACGCACCGCCGGCCACGAAGCGCTACTTCGCCTCGCCCAGCATTTCGCTCAGCTTGGGTTCGATGGCCTCGGCCCAGATGGCGTATCCCGGCGGGCTGAGGTGCAGGAGGTCGGGCATGATGGCCTTGCTGATCGTGCCTTCCGGCGTGAGGTAGTAGGGGCCGATGTCGAGGTACTCGAAGTTTTTGCTTCCGGCGGCTGCCTGCACGATTTGATTTGCCCCTTCGTTCACCTTGCGGTTCGCGTTGTCGGGACCTTCGCCGCGCGGAAAGATGGCCAGCACCAGCACCTTGGTCTGCGGCAACTCGGTGTGCAGCTTATCGACGATCGCCAGAATGCCCTTGGCGATATTCTCGGACGAGTCGTCGCGCGAATTGTTGGTGCCGATCATGATCACGGCCAACTTCGGCTTGATGCCCTTGATATTGCCGTTCTCGAGCCGCCACAGCACGTGCTGCGTGCGATCGCCGCCGATGCCGGCGTTCATGGCCTTGCGGTTGCCATAGTACTTGGCCCACACGCCTTTGCCCGCGCC
>DASZPI010000265.1:0-4644 GCA_035550355.1 Pirellulales bacterium | reverse complement strand
TGAACTTCCAGCGACAACGTTGGACCGAGCTTGTTGAGCGTTGTTTTAATTTGAATGCTAAGCGAGCTGGTTTCCACCGGGTTCAGGATCGCCATCACCGGTTGCTTGACCTGCGCGCGCCGGTTTTCGGGCATGAATCTTACCGTCCGATCGTATCCGCTGATGCCCACGAGCTCGAGCGTGAGCTTCTCTTGGTCGGGCACATCCTCAAGCTCGAGGGTCACGAGGTCCGACTCGCGCGTCAGGTCAAGCGGCTTGCCCGGCGCTTGCACCGGCTTGCGCAGCGCGATGGTTTCGGTCGACTTGTCGTACTGTGCGCTGATCAAGCAATTGCGCAGGCCATCGGCCAGCGCACGCGGGGCGTCGGCGCTCCATTGGAACAATAGGCGATTCTTGTCGAACCGCACCACGGCCAACGCCGTGCTCGATGCCTTGTCCGATTTCACAATCCAAGCGTCCCCTTCGCGCACACAACGGTAGCCGCTGACGACCATGTTCGTCTGCGACTGGGCATTGACGATCGTGATCACGCATCCTGCCACGTTTGCCTCGGGGACGGTTCCAAGTTCAAGCGGCGTCGCGTCGGTGATCTTGGGTAGATCGACAACCTTGATCAGTTCCGCTTGAGCGCTGCGGCAAGCAACCAGCGCGAAACCCAGCGCAGCGAGCCATACCGTGCGACGCACCACCATCCCCGCGACACTAGCCATGACAAAGACACCTTCCGTTGAATGGGCCGCAATGCAACCGACGCCCCACGAGGCCATATTAAACTACCCAATCGGCTGGGACCACGGTCGGCCGAGTTCGATCAGCTTCGATTCGAAGGCCATGGGCGCGCGACCCGCCATCGCGCGGCTCAAGTCCATCGCGACAGCATGCTTCGGCCGGCCATCGACATGCCGAGACGCCACAAGACCGAACCCTGGCAACCTGCCGGTTGGCTGGGGCATTTGGCGGGCCGCAATGGTCCGATGGGCCTCGGGCGGCGTAGGCGAATGCTGCGCCTAGGATTATAAGAGATAGCGGCGACTGGACTTGAACCAGTGACACCCGGCTTATGAATCGGCTTAGGTACGCGCTGAAATCTTCGCATTTCCCGCGTGAAAACGTGATTTTACACGCCTTTGAGGCATTCGCAAGCTGTCACACTGTTTTGCGGGGAATAGCGCGGTTTTTGTGTCATTCGACGCGCTAACTGTGTCAATGACACACTTGCGAAAGTGCGACCTCGCTGGGGTTCGTTGACCATCGGTTCGATCTCAATGGCTTGCATGGCGTTGCCTTCGCTTTGCACATATCCTTAGGCACTCCCGAGATGTAGAAGCGAGACAACGGGCACACCAGCATGGGCGAGCCGATCAAGGACCGTCCGGATCAAGTGCGAGATGCGGCGAGGCTGCTTTTCGCCGCGGTGCTGGCGTTCGTGGGCATACTAGTAACGCCGCGTATGCTCTACGTGTTCGGGGGCGACTGGTCAGTTTTTGTGCTTTCTCGTGGCGAGTGGCTATTGATCGGAGCCATCGGCATCGTCCCGTCTCTGTTGGCGTGGTGGCGCGGTCACCCGTATTTGTGGCCGATCGTCGCCATCAACGTGCTTCTCGGCTGGAATTTAATCGGCTACGTCGCCGCGCTTGCGTGGGCGCTGGTGCCATTACACAGAGGCTCAAACAGGTAGCCTCATGGCCCGCCCAATTGTGTCTTGCTGCGAGCGCCAAAAAACGACCTCAGCAATCGCTCCAGAATCGCCCCGCGCGCCTTCGTTTGACCTCTGACACGTCCGAGCCGCCAGCCCCGCAAATCGCTTCCTATTGCGTCTCACTGGAATCGTCGTATCGGTCGCCCATTTGCAGCCATCCGTCGTACGAATCCTCGCCGGGAAGCTGCACCGCGAATGAAAGCGTTGTGCCGCGCTCCCGCAGCCGTTGCAGGTTACAAACGTCCTCTTCGAGTTCGTAGCTCGCAAAGCTGATGCGGTCCTCGCACCAGACGAGCGCCGCGTGAGTGGGCAATCCAAGCGTGCCGGCAGCATGGCACAGCAGACGCCCAGCCTTGCCGGTCAGCAGCCGCCAGTGGTTCCGGCGCACAGATCGCGACAGTTCGCGGATGCGTTTAGCCAGTTCATCGCCCGTCAGAAAAAGACCGTCCATAGAATGCTCCTTTCTAAAAATGGAACCCGCCCGGCGCACGAGCCACCGGGCGGGATAGGAAGCTAAGTCGCTGCACCGGCCTTTCTTTTCTTCAATCGCGGCAGCTTGTCGGATTGAATCACCAGCCGCCCGCGGACGATGGACGCCGACGCGTGCATGATGACTGCGGTCGTCCCGCCGGGGTGCCGATTGTAAATGTCGCAAAACGCTTTGGCCCCGCTCGGCGAGACTGCCGCGCGGGCAACGCGGACGCGATTCGCCTCGGTGGTACCGGGGCGGTTGTCCACGATGACCACGGTGCATAGTTCGCCGATGCTACTGATGTCGATTTGTTGGTCGGTGGTTTTCAAGATTTCAAACCTCGTTTTCAAAATGGAAGTAAAGCCCACGCGACGGGTTCAATCGCCGCGTGGGTCCGCTGTTCCCCGGCTCAGCGCCGGGCGGTCGTTTCTTCTTCGGCGGGGTGCCCGATGACGAGAACCAATTCGTTGTCCTCGTCACGAATCAATCGCACCATGCCATCGTCGGGGAAGTATCCCGCGATGTAGGTCAAGTACAGTTCCTCTGGTGCGCTTTCGGCCACAAGCTGAATCTGATTCTTCAATGGTTCGATGGTCATGCTGCACCCCCTTGCAGGTTTTCTTCGGTCAGCCGCGGCGGCCGTGGCTTGTTACGCTGGAGCTGCACTTTGTCGATGTAATGCTTCATCGCTAGGTCCGTCGTGCGATGCCCCAGGAACGCCGTAGACGCTCCGGGGTGCTCTTTCTCGATGGCGGTTGCTCCGGTTCGTCGCAACCACTTCGGCGAGCCCTTCAAGCCGGCCTCTTGCACCAGCCGCCGGAACGATTGCTGGAAAAAGTCGCGGCGTATCACGTCCCCGAAGATCAGCGCTCGACCCTTGGCATGCGTGGCGTCGATGGCCGCGAGCGTTTCCGGCCAGAGCGCACACACGATGCCGTCGCCAGTCTTGCGCTGCACGACGGTAAACACGCCGTCAGGTCCAATCTGGTCACGTCGCAGGCTCAGCAGGTCACCGAGGCGAAGCCCGGTATCGTAGCCGGTCCGAATGAACGCCTCCCAAAACGCGGCCCGCGAGACGTTCGTGAACCGAAACGTGCCGCGCTGCCGTCGAGCCACCCCGATCAGCTTCATCAACTGTTGCAGCGTCCAGGCCTCGGGGATGCGGCGTTCCAGCTTGACCGTCCGCACACGCATCGGGGGCTTGGGCACCAGCTCATAAGTGAACGCATGCCGCCACAGACAAAGAATGCGGCTGCGCAGTCCCTTTTGCGTCCAGCGCGTCACTTCGCCCGCGGCGAGGGAAGCCAGCCAACGGTTTATTAGCTGGTCGTTCAAGTCGCCGAGCGTCGCCGGCCGCCCCAGCCAGTGCGATAGCCGACGAATGGCGCGCTGAATTTCTTCAACGCTCTTGGGTTCCAAGTCACGATCGACCAAGTACGCCCGTAAGTGCTCGTCGAGCGTCGCGCCGCTTCCCGGCGGTATCGGCTCGTCGTCGTGCAACGGCAGCGGAAGCCCACGTTTCGCCGGCGGTTGCTCGGGCGCTTGCGGCGGTTTCGCCGGTGGCGACGGCAGCGGTCGTGCAACGGCTCGACGCACGCGCTCGGCAAACTGGTCGGTGACCTCTGCCGTGGCGTAGATCACGTTCAGCATGTGCGAATGCGACACGCCCAACCATTCGGCAATCTGCCGGCCCTTGAAGCCATGCGCCCGAAAGTAGTTGATAACGGGCCACACGTCCGCCGCGTCGAGTTTGCGTTTCTTCAGCGACTCGACCAGCTTCGGGTAGGTCAGCGTGCGGAAACGCGCAGCCCCGACCTTAGGCAGCTTGGCCGGTGGCTTCCGAATTCCAGCGTACTTACGCTGCGGTAGTTGCGGCTTTGCCGTGATCGGCTCGTTCAATGCACGTCGCAACCGGAGCACGAATTGCGGCGTCACTGGCTTTGAGCCATACAGCAACCGATTCAGGTACAGGTAGCCGATACCGAGGCGCTCAGCCAATTCGGGGCGACGCACCCCGAGCGATTGGAAGTAGTTCAGGTACATCCACAGTTCGGCATTCGTCGGCGGCCGCTCGTCGAGTAATCGCTTCAGGTCGTCGAGCGATGCTGTAGCCGTGCGAAGTTCTTTTGCGACCGTCATACCGCACCCCCTTCGCGATTCAAGTTTCGCTGTGCCTCTTCGGTTCGCATGTGAAACGGCAACGGAGCGTTGGGAAGCGGCGATGGTGCGACCGTCTCGATATGGATGCGCTGCAAGTCAAGGTAGAACTTGTCGGCCTGCGCCGTAGTGTGGCCCAGGTAACGTGTCGCCATTTCACGATTGACCCGAGCAACTTCCGTAGCACCGCTGCGGCGAATCTGCTGCAACGCGCCGTCGCTGAAGACGTGCGCCATCAGCTTCAATCGGTGCCACCAGTCGTAGAACCGCGAATGGCAGCACGGGCGCGCCAACGGCGGATCGGTGCCGAGACTTC
>DASZPI010000264.1:0-5817 GCA_035550355.1 Pirellulales bacterium | reverse complement strand
GGAATCAGGTCGTCGCCTCGGCCGCCTGGACCGAGGGGGTAATCCAGATTTCGCCGAACAACGCGCTTTGCTCGGCGCGCACGGCGTGATGCCGCATCAATTCGAGCACGGCCAGCACGATGCCGACGAGCGTCGACTTGTGCATTCCCGGCTCGAACAGGTCGCCCAGGGCCATGGGCTTGCCGGGGTCCAGCCGCTCGCGAATCCGCGCCATGAATACGTGAATCGGCGTGTCGTCGTACACAATGTTCGCGCTGGGGAGCGATTCGTGGTTGCGCATCACGCGCCCGAAGGCGCTCACCAGGTCCCACAGCTCGATTTCGTGCAGCGGCTGCTCGGCCGGATCGATCGGCTGGGCGACGACTTCGCCGGCAGCACGCGAATAGCGCTCCTGCCATGCCCTGCCCCGCTCGTCGAGCATGCTAGCCGCGTCCTTGAACCGTTTGTATTCGAGCAGTTGCGCGACCAGCGCGTTGCGTGGGTCGGCGACGTCGGGCTCATCCTCGTCGCCGTGCGGCAGGATCATCCGCGACTTGATCTCGGCCAGGGTGCTGGCCATCTCGATGAACTCGCCCACCGCGTTGATATCGAGCTGCTGGAGCACCGCCAGATGCTCGAGAAACTGCTCGGCCACCAACGCGACCGGCAGATCGTTGATGTCGACCTCGTGCTTACGCACCAGGTACAGCAACAGATCGAGCGGACCACGGTACACGTCCAAGGCAACGCGAAAGCTCATGTTCGCAGTATAGCGGACCAGTGCAATTCGACGACCATGCCGCCTTGTTCCGAACGTCGGCCGGGCCTAGACTTCGAGCGGTTCGGCAGCGATCAATCCTGGTGCCTCGCGGAGTTTGAAGGACGTGTCGGACGAGAAGCTGTGGGCGCCTTGGCGCCTGGCATACATCACCGGCGTCCATCAGCGCGAGCGAAAAGCGGTCTCGGCCTGGAACGCGCCGCCCGGCGCCGAGGCGAGTTGCTTTCTCTGCCGTGCCGCGTTCGAGGGGGCCGATCGGGCGAATCTGGTCGTCGGCCGGGGGCCGCAAAGCATCGTGGTCCTCAATCGTTTTCCGTACAACAACGGTCATTTGCTGATCGCCCCGCTCGCGCATCATGCACGGCTCGACGAGTTCCCGCCCGAAACGCACCTGGAGATGCTCGACCAGATGCGCCGCGCAACCCAAGCGATCGAGCGCCTGATGAACGCGCAGGGATTCAACATCGGCGTGAACCTGGGCGCGGTGGCCGGCGCGGGGGTGCCGGGACATTTGCATTGGCACATCGTGCCGCGTTGGCCGGGCGATACGAACTTCATGCCGGCGGTGGCGGCGGTCGACGTGATTCCGCAATCGCTCGAAGCGTTGTACGAACTGCTCGCTCCCGCCTTGGCCGACGAGAGCAAGGACGTCCGCGATGGTTGAGCCGCTGACGGTCGAAGCGCGCGAGGCGGTGCTGCTGGCGCCGTACGCCATGCACAGTGCCGCCAGTGCCGGCCGCAAGCATGCCGAGCCGCCCCATCCGTATCGCGGCCCGTTCCAGCGCGATCGCGACCGCATCGTGCATAGCGCCGCGTTTCGCCGGCTGAGCTCGAAGACCCAAGTGTTCACCGGCGAAGGCGGCGACTACCATCGCACCCGGCTCACGCACACGCTCGAAGTCGCATCGATCGCCCGCACCCTGGCCCGTGCCCTGCGGCTGAACGAAGACCTGGTCGAATCGCTGGCCCTGGCGCACGACCTGGGGCATCCGCCGTTTGGCCACGCCGGCGAAGAAGTGCTGCACGCCTGCCTGGCCGACGTGGGCGGCTTCTCGCACAACCAGCAGGGCTTGCGGATCGTCGAAGAAATCGAGCAGCGCTATCCCGATTTTCCCGGGCTGAACCTCACGCTCGAAGTGCTCGAAGGCCAGGCCACGCGGATCACGCACGACGTTTCCGCCCGCCGGCCGCTGGTCGAAGTGCAGGTGGTCGATGCCGCCGACAGCATCGCCTACGACACGCACGATGTGGACGACGCGCTGCAAATGGGTCTGCTCACGATCGGCGAACTACTGGCCGTGCCGTTGTGGCGCGAAGCGGCCGAGCGCGTGCGGCAGCGCTGGCCGGAGCTGGGCGAGTCGCAAACCAAGCGTGCGGTGCTGCACGAGCTGATCGACTGGCAGGTGAGCGATCTGCTCGACCAGGTGAACCGCCGCATTGCCGCGGCAAATATCGACAGCGTGGCGGCGGTGCGCAAGGCGCCGCTGATCGTCGAGCCCAGTGAATCGTTGGCGGCCAAAAAGACGCAGCTCGAATCGTTCCTGCGCGACCGGGTCTACCGCCATCCGCAGGTGTTGCGCCTGCGGCGGCAAGTGCAGAACGAGCTCTCGCAAATGTTCGAAGGCTACCGGGCGCGTCCCGACTTGCTGCCCGCCGGGTTTCGCTCGCGCGTCGATCAACATGGCCTTTCGCGCACCGTGGGCGACTACCTGGCCGGCATGACCGACCGCTACGCGCGCAGCGAATACCTGCGGCTGTTTGCGAAGCAGTGAGGGATTACTCACATCTGCTCGACCACCGCGATCCCCAGTAGCTCCAAGCCCTTGGCGATCGTGCGGGCCGTCAGGTCGCACAGCAGCAAGCGGCTGTCGCGCACTGCCGGCGAATCGGCTTTCAGCACCGGGCAGTTCTCGAAGAACGTCGAGTAGCTCTCCGCCAGGTCGAATAAATACGCCGTCAACTGGTGCGGCCGATAGTCGACCAGCACCCCGTCGAGCGACTCGGCAAAACGCACCAACTGCCGCGCCAATGCTTTCTCGGCCGGCTGATCGAGCGCAATCACGGCGCCGCTCGAGCGCAATGCCGCGACCTCGATGCCGCCGCGGCGGAAGATGCTCTTCACCCGCGCGTAGGCATACTGCATGTACGTGGCCGTGTTGCCGTTCATGGCCAGCATCTTGTCGTAGCTGAACGTGTAATCGCTGGTACGATTCTGCGACAGGTCGGCATACTTGAGCGCCGCGATGCCGACGGTTTCCGCAACATGCCGCCGCTGCGTGTCGTTCAACTCCGCGCCGCCGGGCTTCGCGTCGTCGTTTTCGCTGACGATCTTGTAGGCGCGCGCCACGGCTTCATCGAGCAGCCCCGAAAGCCCGACCGTGTCGCCCGAGCGGGTTTTGAACGGCCGACCGTCTTCGCCCAGCACGGTGCCAAAGCTCACATGCTTGAACTCGATCGACGCGTATTCCGTGTGCCAGCGCCGGGCGGTGGCGAACAACTGCTCGAAGTGCAAACTCTGGCGGTGGTCGACCACGTAAACCATCGCGTGCGGCTGCCAGGTCTCGGCACGATACTTGATCGTCGCCAGGTCGGTGGTGGCGTACAGGTACGCGCCGTCGCGCTTGCGCACGATCATCGGCGCCGAGGCGCCTTCGTTGAACACGCACAGCGCGCCGTCGCTTTCGACCGCTAAGCCGCGGGCGACCAGGTCATCCACAATCTCGCCCAGCCGCGCGTGATAAAAGCTTTCACCCAGCGTTACGTCGAACGTCACGCCCAGGCGGCGATAGATCTGGTCGATCGCCTCGAGGCACGGCGGCATGAACTCTTGCCACAGCCGCACGTTTTCCGGGTCGCCGGCGTGCAGCTTCACGGTCTCTTGCAGGGCGGCGGCCGCGATCTGCTCATCCTCGTCGGCCAGCCGGTTGACCGTGCGGTACAAGCGCCCCAGCTCGTCGACGGCGCTCGCACGGTACGCGTCGCGGTCGAGCAGGTGCTTGTAGCCGTACAAGATCATGCCGAACTGCGTGCCCCAATCGCCCAGATGATTGTCGCCGATCACCCGGTGGCCCAGGAATTTGAGCACGCGGTACAGCGCATCGCCGATCACCGTCGAGCGGATATGCCCGACGTGCATGGGCTTGGCCACGTTCGGGGCCGAGTAATCAACCACGTATGTGCGCGGATGCTCGACCAACGCAACGCCTAAGCGCTCGTCGTTGACCGCGCGCTGTAGCTGCGCCGCCAGCCAGGGGTCGCGCAGCCGCAGGTTGATAAACCCTGGCCCCGCGAGCGAGGGTGGATCGCAAAGGTCGGCAACGTCGAGCTTCGCCAGAATCTCGCCGGCCACTTCGCGCGGGTTTCGGCCCAGGCGTTTGCCCAGCGGCATGGCGCAATTCGCCTGGTAGTCGCCGAACTTGGCGTCTCCGGCCGGGCGCACCATCTCGACCAGCGACGCCACCTCGGCGCCAGCGGCCAACGGCGCAAGCGCCCGCGCGAAACGCTCACGCAGTTGGAACAGAACATTCATGGGCATTTACCGCCGCGGCGGCACACGTGCACGCGCGCGAAACACGAAGGTTCGCTACCGCAGCGTACCTGTTCGCTACCGCAGCGTAGCAGATTGTCGCAGCTCACGGACGACGCAACCGGGGCCCGTCCACCGGCTCGATGCCGCTGGCATCGAACGGAACGCGCTGGGCGGTGGCCCAGAGTTGGTCCAGGGCGTAGTACTCGCGCGCCTCGGGCTCGAACATGTGGACCACCACGTCGCCGTAGTCTTGCAGAATCCAGCGACTGTCGGCGTAGCCTTCGCTGCCCAAGCGGCGGTCGTGCAACTGCTTTTGCAGCACGCGGTCGATCTCGTCGCTGATGGCGTGCAACTGCCGGCGACTGGAACCGGTAACGATCACGAAAAAGTCGAATTCGCTGGTCAGCTCGCGCAGGTCGAGCACCACGATGTCGCGGCCCCGGTTTTCGGCCGCGGTACGGGCTGCGGCTAACGCGCGTTCCAAGCCCCGGTCGGAACGGGCATCGCTGCGGGCCTGGCTGATTGTGGAAATCGCCAAAGAGGTTCCTCTCTTGTGTGGTTACCCAGGCAAAAAGCCTCTGAACTATTCTACCCGCCAATAGACCCATCTTCCACCGAATCGGTTCGCAAAACGGGTGCCCCGCGGCTGGTCGCCACGTCGTTTCGCGGTAAAATCGCAGCTCTAAATTCCGACGGTATCGATCGCTACGTTTCGCGGAGCTTGCCCCGATGAGCGACTGGGTGGAACAGGGTACGAAGGCCCCCGACTTTACGCTTACGGCCGACGACGGCAGCAAAGTCCGCCTGAAGGACCTGCGCGGTAAAACGGTGCTGCTGTACTTTTACCCGCGCGACGACACTCCAGGCTGCACGAAAGAAGCCTGTGCATTCCGCGACCGCCAGCCCCAGTTCCAGCAGCAGGGGGTCGAGGTCCTGGGCGTCAGCACCGACGACGAGGCAAGCCACGTCAAGTTTCGCGATAAGTACGGGCTCAACTTCCGGCTGCTGGCCGACACCGATCACGCCGTGGCCGAGAAGTACGGCGCCTGGCGCGAGAAGAACATGTACGGCAAAAAAAGCTGGGGCGTGCAGCGGTCGACGTTTCTGATCGATGCCGAAGGAACCGTGCGCAAGGTTTGGAAGGCCGTTTCGGTCGACGGACACGACGAGAAGGTATTGGAAGCGATCGGCGAACTCGGCGGGTGACACGGAGCATTCGCACCCCTCGACCGCTTGCTGACCGCGACTGGCCGCCGGCGGTTGGATGCCCGCGGGTCGGGATGCTCGGCGACCGCGCCGCTTCGGGCTCAATTGGCCTTCGGCCACCTTCTCCCGGGGGGAGCAGGACCGGTCGAATGTCAAAAGCCGTTGTACGCCAGGCACTTGCGCGACGAACACAGACGCGCAGACTCGTCTCTACCGCTCTGGTAGAATGGTGAGCTTCGGGGCCGTGGACGTTTGCTTCCGGTTCCCTTGGCCATTCGGCATCCAACCGAAGGCGCTGGTCTGTTCAGTCTTGCCTCGCATGGCA
>DASZPI010000263.1:0-9663 GCA_035550355.1 Pirellulales bacterium | reverse complement strand
CACGCATTCCGACGGCGGGATAATGCCGCGGGCGGTGCTGATGCCTTGCGTCATACCTTGCGATTGGCCTAAGGGGTTGCCGTAGCCGCCCGCGGCGCCTGCCACCGAGCCACCGCCCAGGGCAATCGCTCCCAGCACATCAAGGTCGTAGTCACGCGGCAACATTTGCTCCTTGCCGACCAACAGACCGCCAGTGTAGAAGACTTCGCGATCGCGAGTCTCGATGAACACGATGTCGCCAGTTGCCAGGATAATGTCCTCCTCGTTCAACGTAACCGGTGCATCATTCGGTCCAATTCGCAACGGAATGCGGATCACATCCTGATCTTCCGATACCTCGCTGGCAATCAGCGCTTGGGCATCCTCGACTGGCACACCGGAAAGCTCTTGCAGGATTTCATCGCGCCGCTCGGCGTCGGCAAATGCGCCACGCAAGATCTTGACTTCGTTCTTGGCGTCGAGCCCCGGCAGACCACCGGTCTCGCTCAGAGCGTGAAGGACGTCGTTCTCATAAGCCTTGAGCTCTACGGCCTTGGCCGTGCCGCGTTTTACCAAGCCACCGCTGGTCGAAATCACCGTGCCGGTTTGCGGAATGCTGCTGCCGTCTTCGCGCACGACGAGCACCTGGTAGGTCCGTTTTCGCATCAGTGTGACAATGATCCGATCACGCCCTGGCTGTAGGATACGAAATTCGGTGGTGTATTTTTCGCGGATCAGGTCTTCAGCTTGCGTAACTGTCAGCCCCGAAATTCGAAGCGGCGGCAACAACGGCAGCGCCACCGTACCGTCATCACGAATCGGCATCGGGTAACCGGTTGCCGGCGACATGTCGCCCTGTTCGGGAAAGTGGACCGGCATCGGTTGCTCGCGCGTGCCGAGCACGCCCTCGACATACACGCCCAGTACATCGCGCGGTCCCAGCAGATATGCCTTCGGCGGATCCTGACGCAGGCGAATAAAGTTGATGTTCTCGCGGTCCGAGTGCGGCTGGGCGAGAAAGCCCGGCGGCAATCGGTTGGCCGGCACACCACGCGACGAAAAACAACCGCTCGCGCCGCAGGCAACCACCACGGCCATGCCGACCATGGTCCATCGATGACGAATGATGTGGCTGTTCATACCCGAAATCCTTTGTGCAACATGCTCGCGCAGATCGGCGTTCTAGCGACGGCTGGATCGTCCGCCCTTGGAAAGCACGTCGGGCGTGGGAACTTCCTCACCCGGTGGCGCCATCGGCATTGGGGCGCGACCAAGCTTTGGCCCAGGCAAAGCGCCGGCGAACGTCGGGATCGACATCCACTGCCCTTCGCCGGCCTGCTCGGCAGCGATCGTTCCTTGTTCATATCCGTTGAACCACGCCTGAATCTCGGCGTGACCCTTGGCATTGCGGAACGCGGGTCCCCAATACGTTTCGGGAGGCATGCACGGCGTGCCGCTTCGCCCCGAGGCGACATCGACATACCCCTGCCGCCAGCCCTTGCCGTAGTGCTTCTTCATCGCGTGCCCCTTCGGCTCGCACGAAGTACGAGCGCGATGCAGGTACGCGCGGCAGGCCACGCAGTGCGCTCGAAAGGAAGTGCTTCCCTGCTGGAACTCGGCACAACCCGCGGCAAACGTGCTCAGGACGAGCATGCCCAACAGGGCAGTCGGTTTCATATGGCACCATCCGTGGTCTCAGGGCCGAACGGTTCGGCCACCTGCCCGCCGCAATCTCCAGATTGCAGCAGCACCTGCGATAGCACAGTGCTGAGCGTTTCTTCGGTCGGGCGCGCCGTCAGAAAACAACTTCTGGGCGCAACGTGTCACACGCGGGGCAATCGCCATCCGCCGGACAAACGTTAAAAGACTGACGTCGCCGAACGCGGGAATAACCCTCCCGCGCCGTACAACCGTCACAGGCCGGCTCGGCCGTTACAGGCCGAACACCTTGCAGCCGCGTTGGCTCGGGGAACTAGCCGATCGAGCAACGGGCCACCACAACCGTAGCACACGAAAACGGTCGTGCGCGCCGAAAATCAGGCCGAAGGCAAAGTTTCGTTCGCCGCCGAACCATTTAACTGGTGCGGTTGGTCGCCGCCGGCCTCGGCGTAATAGTTCTTAAACTCGTACTTGTTGCCGTAGCCGTATTTGCCGTAGTACCGGCCCGAGCCGTAGCCGTAGCTCGCGCCGTACAGGTAAGCGTCGCGGCGCGTGCCGCCGACAAAGTTAACGATAATGCCAAGAATTTCGGCCCCGATGTTGTCGATCATCTGGGTCGAGTGCAGCAGCCCGTGGCGGCAGTTCTTCGTCAACCGCATGGTCAGCAGCACCGCATCGACCCGGGCCGCGACGACCGACGAATCGGTCACGGCGAGCATCGGCGGCGAATCGATCAGCACAAAGTCGTATTTCTCGCGCAGCATCTGCAGCAGCTCGTCGAACCGCGGCGAAGTGAGCAATTCGGCGGGGTTCTTCGGCATCGGCCCGCACGGCATGATCTCCAGGTTGTCGACGCCGCTGGGGTAAATGGCGTCGGTAAACTCAGCCTTGCCTTCGATGAAGCTCGACAGCCCGACATCAGGCTTGATCCCAAACAGCTTATGAACCCGGGGACGGCGCAGGTCGGCGTCGATCAGCAGGATTTTACGGCCTGACTGGGCGATGCTGATGCTAAGGTTTGCGCAAAGCGTCGACTTTCCGTCGCCCGGCGAAGGGCTGCTGACCTGAATGATGCGGTGCTGTTTGCCCCGCATGTTGAAGTAAACCGCCGTGCGCACCGCCCTGTACGCCTCCGATTCATGGCAGCGTGGACGATGGAACGTGCACAGCACGGGATCGAGCGCCGAGCCTTCGACCACCCCTTCGTGCTCGCGATCGAGAATGAACGGAATGTGCCCGACCACCGGCACGCCCACCTGGTCGCGGATGTCGTCAGGGCTGCGGAAGCTCATGTCGGCCAATTCGAGCGCGTACGCGCCGCCGACCCCCAGCACGAGGCCGATGACCACCGACCCCAACATGACGGTCAGCAGAATTGGCGAGACTTTTTCGCCGATGCCGGCCGGCGAAACGACCTGGATATCCAAGCCGCCGACGTCCTTGACCAGGTTGATCTCGCTGAGCCGCTTGATGATGCCATCGAATAGCTGCTGCGTTCGTGCGATGTCGTTCCGCAACGCTTCATCGTCGACTTCCGATTCCATCAATCGCTTCGCCGCAACGCGTTCTTCCTCACTGAGAACTTGCAGCCGATCGTACTTCAACTTGTTCACATCGAGTTCCTGGCGGACCGATTCGAGGTACAGCGATAACGGGTCGGTCGGCGCCAGCTCGGGATTCGATTTGGCGTCGCGCATTTCGGCCGCTTGGTTACGAATGAAATTCTTCGTCAACTCGATGCGCTTTCGTACCGCCTTAACTTCGGGATGTCCCTCGCCGAAGGCTTCGAGCAAGAGTTGCTCCTCGCTCAGTAGCGGCAACAGCTGATCGGGGAAGGCTTCGAGCCGGATCGAGTCCTTGCCACCCGCATAACGCATTGCGAGGTGCCGATCGAGCATCATCATCAACGCCTCGCGGTGTTCGCCGCGCGTAACGGCGTCCTTGACTCCCGCAAGCTGCGCTTCCAGATCCGAGATTTCCAGCAACGTCTCGGCGCGCCCGCGCTCGATCTGCCCTAGGCGTTCCTGATGCAAATTGGTGCGCTCGCGGCCTTTCCACAACAACGGCGACTGCCGGCGAAACTCGCGATAGGCCGCTTCCTTTTCCTCGAGTTGCTGTAGCAACACGTCCTTGGCTTCGGTGATCAGGCTTAACGTTTCCTTGCTAATGTTGTGTTGCGTTTCTCCCAGGTAAAACTTGTAGCTCTCGATAATCGCATTGAGCACCGTGGCCGCGTCCTCGGGGCTCGTTGAGTTGAAGCTCAGGTCGAGCGCATCGGCCTGCTTGTCGGCACGCGCCACAGACAGATTCTTTAGCATGTATTTGATCAAGTCGGCCTGTTCTGCCATCGACTGCAAGTCGGCCAAATCGTGCCGCTCGATTGCCAATTGAGCGATCAAGGGGCTACGGATCAGGATCATCTGTGTGTTCAGCTTTTCCTGCTGACGCAATCCCGCCGACGCATCCATCAACGGGTACTGCACTTCGTTGTTCTTGACCAGAATTCGTGACGACGATTCGTAGGTCGGCCGTTTTTGCGTGTAATACACAGCTCCCAACGACGTGGTGATCGCGACCGCCAGCAGCAGCAGCCACTTGCGACGCGAAATGGCGGCGACGACGTCGACCTTCCCGGTCGCATAGCCGGCTTCGATGTGCTGTAAGCCTCGATCCTCCACGGCTGCCTCTGCTTTCATACGATTGGCCGACATGAGCACTTCCGCGGTGCAGTCCTGCGCGCACCGCCGCACACACACGTGCTGGGCGCACATCGACAGATATCAACGAACGATCAATCGTAATCGCGTCTGTGATGCATTTCTACCTTTAACATTTCATTCACAACTCGCTGTGTGTGCATTCACCTTTGGAGTTACACATTTGTTTACTGCACACACGCACACATGCGACTAAACCCGCCGGTTGACTTCAATACCTGTGCAACTAAGCTGATACCTCGACGGAATAGCCGTGCTCGGAAAGAGCTTTGGATGCGCCAAGATGGCTGCAGTTGGTGTCGAAATTCGATCGGTGGAATGGTGCGCGTGCAGCGTGCGCGCATGCAGGCGACGCCACCGAAGGGAACGGAGTGCGCGCCGATCGAGCACTCTGGGTCCTTGCAAACACTCGTGAAGCTACTGATTCGTCGCCCCTGCCATCACCGGTTCGTCTCGCTGTCTGCTGCGTGAAAGAATTGTCGGCTAGTCACGCGACGCTTGCTGGACGCTCCCGGGTCGGGCACGATCTGCACCGGCCGGTGGTCGTGCGCATCATTGCCCGGATGAACGTCGGTGGACCGGCCCAGCATGTTGCCTGGCTGACGTCGGGCTTGCGCGGCGCAGGCTTTGAGTCGGTCCTGGTGACCGGCTCGGTCCCGGCGACCGAAGACGACATGGGCTACTTCGCGGCGGCCGAAGACGTCCAGCCAATCGTCATTCCCGAGCTGAGCCGCGAGCTGGGTCCCAAGGACGCCGTGGTGCTGTGGAAGATTTATCGCTTGTTATGTCGCCTTCAGCCCGATGTGATTCACACACACACCGCCAAGGCCGGCGCCGTGGGACGCGCTGCCGCGATGATGTACCGCTGGTTAACACCCGGCACCCTCATCGGCCGACCGCGGCGAGTGCGCGTCGTACATACTTACCATGGCCATATTTTTCACAGTTACTATGGTCGCCTGAAAACACGTGTATTTCTTGCGATCGAGCGCGCTTTGGCGCGTCTGGCTACTGATCGGCTGGTGGTGATTAGTCCGCAGCAATTTCGCGAAATCCACGACACGTTCGCCGTCGGTCGCGCTGGGCAGTACGCGATTGTTCCGCTCGGGCTCGATCTGTCGCGATTCGCCGGTGCAGCAGCGCGGCGATCGTTGCTACGCAACGAGCTAGCGTGCGAGCCCGATGATCTGCTCGTCGGCATCGTCGGCCGGCTGACCGAGGTCAAAAACCACCCGATGTTCCTGCAAGTTGCCGATCGCTACCGACGCCAGTATGCCGAGGCCCTCGGCCGGCGGGTGCGGTTCGTAGTGATTGGCGGCGGTCAGCTCGAACCTCAGCTCCGAGCCCAGGCACACGCGTTGGGCCTGGCTGACGAGGTGATCTTCCTCGGTCTGCGAACCGATCCGGAAAACTTTTACCCGGGGCTCGATGTCCTGGCGCTGACCTCGTTGAACGAGGGAACGCCGCTGTCGATCCTCGAAGCGATGGCCGCCGAGCGCCCCACGATTTCGACCCAAGTCGGTGGCGTGGTCGATCTGTTGGGATCGCCGCACGGGGCCGAACCCGCAGCGGGCGATTACGCGCTGTGTCAACGCGGCATCACCGTGCGATCGGGCGATGTCGACGGTTTCTGCAAGGGTTTAGACCGCATGCTCCGCGACGAGCGGCTGCGCGCCGACTTCGGCCGCCGCGGCCGCGAGTTCGTCGAGAACGGCTACACGAAAGAGCGTTTGGTTCGCGATGTCGAACAGGTTTACGAATCACTGATCCCGTGGAAGCGGCAGAACCCGGCGGCCCCCGCCGCGACTGGCTCCGCATACGAGAGCATCGAAGGCTAGGAGAACTAACGTGCGAGTCCTCATCACCGGCGGCGCCGGTTTCATCGGTTCCCATCTGTGCGACGCCTACCTTGAGCGCGGCGACGAAGTGTTCGTGCTCGACGACCTGTCGACCGGAACGATGGACAACATCGCCCACCTCAGGCAGCACCCACGATTCCACTACACGATCGACTCGGTGCAAAACGCGCCGGTCGTGGCCGAGCTGGTGGACTTGTGCGACGTGGTGTTCCACATGGCGGCGGCGGTCGGCGTTCGGCTGATTGTCGAAAGCCCGGTGCGGACCATCGAGACCAACGTTCGCGGCACCGAGGTGGTGCTCCGCCAAGCCTGCAAGAAGCGCAAGAAAGTGCTCGTCGCCTCGACGTCCGAAGTGTACGGCCTCAGCGATCGCGTGCCGTTCAACGAAGACCAGGCCCTGGTGATGGGCTCAACCACCAAGGGGCGCTGGAGCTACGCATGCAGCAAAGCGCTCGACGAGTTCCTGGCCCTGGCGTACCATCGCGAGTTCAAGCTGCCGACCGTGATCGTGCGATTGTTCAACACCGTTGGCCCGCGGCAGACCGGCCGCTACGGCATGGTCATTCCCACGTTCGTCAGCCAGGCGCTCGCCAATCGGCCGATCACGGTGTACGGCGACGGCACGCAGACGCGCTGCTTCGGATACGTCGGCGACATTGTCACCGCGCTGGTCAAATTGATGGATCATCCGCAGGCCGTGGGCGCGGTGTTCAACATCGGTTCGAACGAAGAAGTGAGCATCGCCGAGTTGGCTGAGGTCGTGAAGGTGCTCACCAAGTCGCAGTCCGAGCTGGTGCTCGTGCCGTACGATGAGGCGTACGACGCCGGGTTCGAGGACATGCCGCGGCGCGTGCCCGACACGACCAAGATCCGCGATCTGATCGGCTTCGAGCCGCGCACGTCGCTGGAGCAAATCGTGCGCGAAGTGATCGCGTACCAGCGGGCAAAGCGCCCCGAGCCGGGCACGATGAGCTCGTCGGCGCTGTATCCGATTACCGAAGCGATCGCGCAGCGCTAGGTTCATCGAGCGTTAATTCGACCTCACCTGATGACTTTCTCAGCCAGCGACTACGCAATCATTGCCGCCGGGTTTGTGCTGGCGGTGATTTTCACGCCGCTGGTCCGCGCCTTGGCGCGACGCGTTGGCATGGTGGCCCAGCCACGCGCCAACCGTTGGCACACCAAGCCGACGGCACTCCTGGGCGGCATGGCAATCTTCGCCGCGATGGCGGTCGTGTGGCTCGTTGCCGGCGAACATTCGCCGTCGACCTGGATTCTGTTCGGCTGCTCGGCGTTCATGTTCTTGCTCGGTCTGATCGACGATCTTGTCCACCTGAAGCCGTACCAAAAATTTGCCGGCCAGATCGTTGCCGCCGCCCTGCTCACGTTCACCGATTGGACGCTGCCCTGGACGCCGATCGTCGGCGTGAACATTGCGATCACCATTTTTTGGTTGGTCGGCATCAGCAACGCCATCAACTTATTGGACAACATGGACGGCCTCGCGGCGGGCGTGTCGCTGATCGCTTCGTGCTTCTTGGCGCACCTGTTCTGGATCAACAGCCAGCATAGCGAAGCGGTGATGCTGTTGAGCTTCGCGGCGGCGCTGGCCGGGTTCCTGGTCTACAACTGGAATCCCGCATCGATCTTCATGGGCGATTGCGGGTCGCTGTTCATCGGCTTTTACCTGGCCAGCGCGTCGCTGTCGGGAGTGTCGGGCGGGCGGTTCCGGACGATCTTCCCGGTGCTGGTGGTGCCGGTGCTGATTTTCCTGATTCCGATCTTCGATACCACGCTGGTGACCATTCTTCGCAAGTTGTCGGGCCGTGCCGCCTCGCAAGGCGGGCGCGATCACACCTCGCACCGCCTCGTTGCCTTGGGGCTGTCCGAGCGCAAAGCGGTGGCGCTAATCTACGTGCTGGCGTTGGTTTCAGGCTTGCTGGGTGTTGCGGTTTGCGAACTGGAACTTGACCTCGGCCTGGCGGTATTGGCAGGCTCGATGGTCTTGCTGACGCTGCTAGGCATTCATCTCGGACAAGTGGTCGTCTACGACGCTGCGACGAGCGAGGCGGCGCGCAACCAGCCCGTCGTCGCATTCTTGTTCGATCTTTCGTACAAACGGCGCATCTTCGAAGTGCTGCTCGACACGATCTTGATCGTGCTGTCGTATTATTTCGCGTTCACGTTGCTGTACGGGCGCCCCAGCGACGGTGCGATACGCGAGACCTTCTTGCGAATCATTCCTGCGCTCGTGGCCGTTAAACTGGTCACGTTCCTGACTCTGGGGGTATATCGTGGTTTGTGGCGGTACTTCAGCATCGAGAACTTGGTAACCTATGCGAAGGCTGCGCTCTGCGGATCGGCGGCCGTGGCAATCGTTGCCTTGATCGCGTTTCGCTTTCAAGGACTCTCGCGCGCCGTGTTCGCACTCGACGCACTGCTGACCTTCGCGTTTCTTTCAGGTACCCGTATTACCTTCCGCATGCTCCGCAGTGTGTTATCGCCCTCGCCGGTGAATGCGACCGATGGCCGCCGCGTGTTGATCTACGGCGCCGGCGACGGCGGAGAACTCTTGCTGCGCGAGCTGCGCAACAATTCGGCCTTGCGCTGCAACCTGGTCGGGTTCGTCGATGACGATCCGCTGAAGACGAATAAAACCATCCACGGCTACCGCGTGTTCGGCGGCAACGGACAACTGCCGAAGATCATCGCCGAGCATCAAATCGACGAGATCATCATCTCGAGCGCGAAATTCAACGACCTCCGGTTGCACGAACTGCGGCAACAATGCGACGGCAGCGTCCTGCTCAAGCGGTTATCGATCAGGGTCGAGCCACTGTTCAGCGGCGATGACAGCGGATGACTTTCGACGTGTCGCGAGAAATCGACAGAAATCGCGGCTGCCGTGAAACGCGCGCTTGGCTACGGGCTGCGAACTGCGCCGAAATATGCGGCCGATTTTGTCGACGGACTTGATGCGTACCGGGCAGCGAATCACATCCTCACGCAACGTACGATGGACAGTCACATCCAACGCGAGTGTCCATTGACTTGATGAGTACCCCTTCGATCGAGTCACAGTCATCCGACGCTGGGATCCGCTGCGAACTGCCGCACGAACCTGTATCGGTCGCTTCGTCGACGAAAGGCGATAGCGCATCGGTGCGACCGTTATTACGGATGTTGGGAGGGCATGCCCTAGCAACCTGGGCGAATAATGGCGTATCGCTTGGTTGCGCGCTGCTGCTGACGCCGTGGATCATTCAAACCTTGGGTGCCACGACGTACGGCGTCTGGGCATTCCTTACTCAGCTAACAGGCTACGCCGGCTTGTTCGAAGTCGGCATGCCGCAAGCTGTTTCCAAAGCGGTCGCCCGCGCCCGCGCCGGCGAAAGTCGCGAGCAAACGCGTGCCGCGGTAAGCACCGCGTTGGCCGTTCATTTAGGGTT
>DASZPI010000262.1:0-3561 GCA_035550355.1 Pirellulales bacterium | reverse complement strand
CCCAGGCTTTGGAAGGTTTCAAGGTACGTGTTCTGCACGACGAGATACCCGGCCAGCCGATCGGCCGCCGATTGCGCCTCGAAGCCGTAATCGCCCAATTCCTTGTTCAATGCGGTCTGCACGCTCGATGCGTCGGGCACCGGCGCATCGACCAGGAAGAAACGGTACCCGCTGGCGTCGGGGAATCGCTCGAGGAATGCCTGCTCGCCGACAAGCAGCGAGCCTTGGAACACACTGTTGGCCAGCAGTCCCACCACGCGCAGCACCAACGGTCGACCGCGACCGTCGGTCATCGTGAAGCGATCGCCTGGTTTGCCCGACAGGTGCAAGCTGTAGACGGCCGTGGCGTAGTCGAGCACCGCGGGGATCGAATCGTCGTCCGATGGTTCATTGTCCGATGGTTCATTGAGCAGCGACCAGGGATTTGCGCCGGCCGCCGCAGCGCTCGCGGCCCAGGAAAAACCGCCGCGCTCGATCAATGCCTCGGGAACACCAAGAACGCGCGGCTGCTGCACTTGATACAAGTTCAAGCAACTGGCATCGTCGCCCGATTCGACGCGCAGCGAGTACACCTGAACGCCCGCCCGGTCGAGCATCTTGTCGCCGGCCGTCGAGAAGCCGAGGTCATATCGTCCCTCGCGGCTGTTGATGTTTTGATAGATGGGTTGATCGCTCTCGGCGACCAAAGCAAAGCCGCCGGTGCCGATATCTTTGCGCCCTTCGCCCGCGGGCGGTTCCACATGAAACGCGCTGATCGCGAGAATCAAAAAGCTTGCCGAGGCGACAAGCCCAACGGTCAATGCAGTGCGCCCTGGGTTGCGAGCACCGTTACGCAGCGCGAGCCCTGCGAGCGCCATTGGGCCATGCGCCACGACCGAGCCCGCCGCGCCGACGCGCAGTCGGGACCAAAGCCACGCCAAGGCGGCGACCAGCACGAGTGCTCCAGCACCAAAAAATCCGCCGGCCTGCGCCTCGCCCGAAAGCCCGCGCGAGGCAATCGAAATACCCAATGCAGCAAGGATGGCGACCACCGCAACGATTCGGCTAACCGACCATCGCGCAGGTAATCGCAGTTCCGGTTCGCGAAAGTCGCCGGCCAACAGGCTGCGCACCGGTACGTGGCGCGTCATCCGCAGCGCCCAGGTGATTGCCGCGGCCGACGTGAACACACCTGTAAAATATCCCCCGATGAGGCTCAGCGGCGACAAGTGCAAATGCAAAAACGGCGTGCTCACCGCGGCGACCCACCACGTGCGCAAGCCAACGATCATCAGCCATGCGTAGCCTACGCCCAGCCCGGTGCCCGCCGCCGCGCCGAGTGCCGCGATTAGCAGACCTTCCGCCAGCAGCATTCGGCGAACCTGTCGTGTGCTGTAGCCCAGCGCGCGCAGCGTGCCGATCTCGGTGGCGCGGCGCTCGATGCCGAGGCGAAACAGCAACACAACGAGCATGAGCGCGGCAACGATGATAAAAAAGCTGAAGCCGATAAACAGTCCGTTGAATGGCGTGGTGCCCGCGCTGGCTGCAAGCCCCTGCGCCTTCACCGGCTGAAAGACGAAACCCGATGCGACCGGATCGGGCTTCCAACGGGCCGCTAATGCCGCGGCCGTATCGTCGTCGACCGTTTGGTCGTCGGTCGGCGGCACGCGAATGCTGGTGGTGTCTCCGAAGCGGCTGCCGAATAGCTTTCGCGCCGTGGCGAGATGGATAAAGGCTTTGGGCGTCGCACGATACTCGTCCCAATAGTCCTCATCTTTCTTGCGCACTCGCGTCGAATCGAATGGAAATGGCGGGTTCCAGTCGGCGATCGAAAGTTGATCGGTCACTCCGGGGAGCGTGGGCGTGAGGTTGGGGTCGACGGCCGGCCCGATCATCGCGCACACGGCGGCGAGGCGAAATGCGTGATTCGCTTCGCGCGCCTCGCCATGCGTGCTTTCGGGAAGAAAGTACGTGAGCGTGATGGTATCGCCGGGCTTGGCATTCAGATCGTCGGCGGCCCATTGGTTGAGAACGATCGCATCGTCGCCGATCGCATCGATCGGCCTGTCGTCAGGGGTCATCCAAGGACCGAGCGGCGCTTTGGTGCGAAGATCGATCCCTGCGACCGTCGAGTACGGGACTTGTTTGTCGCCTGCGGCAATCGTGTTGGCCAGGTAGGTGAACACCGGCTGAGCGCCTTGCTTGCGGAATGCCTGCATCGCGGAGGATTCAGCCTCGGTGTCGAGCAACATGCGGTCGCTCGTCAGGTTGAAATAGCTGTGCGGCGATTCCGGAACCACGTGCAAGCCAAAGTCGGCGAGCCTCGGCCGTAACATTTGTTGCAGTGCCGCGTGATCGGCAGGCTCTGGAGCGCGCCGGTCGTCACGAGCGGTAACTAGAATTGCGTTCGCGTGGTCCGGCTGCTTAAGCATCTCTGCGAGTGCATCGAGACCTACGAATGCCACGAGCGGTGTGCTTTGGTTTGGGCGCAAACTGAACCGGCCTGCGCCATTGGCAGCCACGATGCTGCCGACCCGCAGGCGGCGGGTGGAAATGGTTTCGGTTTTGCGGCCCAGCGCACTGTCGCGCGGAATCTCGCTGGGCGCGGGCAAGCGTACGAGCACTTCGTCGCCAGCGCGCGCGCCGAGCGCAGCGGCCAGCGGAGCATTGAGGATGAGCTCGTCGCTTTTCGGCGCCGGCCACGACGGCACGGCGGCGGCGTAGATCGAAACCCGGTTGGCGCGATCGCCGTTGTCAGGGTTCTGAACGCTTGCTTCGAGGACGATTGCGGGCACCGCCGAGCCGAAGCGCTCGTGGAATCCCGGCGCGTCGTTCAACTCCGCCGCTAACTTGGTGCGAAAGAAACGATTGGCGACCAGCGCCTCGTCCACCGGTCCGAGGCGATCGAGCGTGAGATCGCGCAAGCTTCCGCGGACCGAATCGCCGACCAGCAGCGCGCCCGTGAGCACCGCCGTGCCGGCCATCACCCCCAGGGCCACGGCGAAGTTCATCCGCCGATGGTAGCCGAGATTCTCGCGCAGGAAGCGAAACGCCGACAGCGATTTACCGGCAGGCGCGTTCACACCGTCGCCTCCGGTTTTCCGTCGGCGGCGGTTCGCATTTCGAGCAGCCTACCGTCGTCCAGCTCGTAGGTCCGCTGCAACCGCGCCGCGAGTTCCAGGCTATGCGTGACGACGATCATGATCGTTCGTTCGTGTTCGTGCAGTTCGAGCAGCAAATCGGCGACGGCTGCCGCGGTCGTGCGATCGAGGTTTCCCGTCGGCTCGTCGGCCAACAACAGGGCGGGCGATCGGATCAACGCGCGGGCAATTGCGGCACGTTGTCGTTCACCGCCTGATAATTCGGCCGGCCGGTGATCCAGCCGATCGGCAAGCCCGACCCGCTTAAGCAGCGTCGCGGCGCGGCTGGTTGTTTCGCTGCTCGGCCCGCCAGTGGCGAGCGTCGGAATCAACACATTTTCCAGCACCGAGCACTGCGGCAGCAGGTGGTGGTCTTGAAACACAAAGCCAATACGCTCGTTGCGCCAGCGCGCCAGTTGCGGCTCGGAAAGTGTGAACGGGT
>DASZPI010000261.1:0-3858 GCA_035550355.1 Pirellulales bacterium | reverse complement strand
CCGCGGCGGCAAAATCGGCGGCCAGCTCGTCGAGCGACACATCGACCACGAACAGCCGCACGCGCTGGCCCACGGTGACGCGGCGCAGCAGCAGGTCGATCGATCGCCACGCCGCTTCGAGCTGCTGCAAGGCGGGGTCGTGCAGCAGGGCGCGCAGGTGAGCGCTCGCGCTGGCGTCGACCGACTTGACGAGCGCTTGTTGCCGGTCGGCATCGGGAACCCGGACGAGATACGGCGCCACGATTTTCCGCACGAGCTCGTCGACCTCGCTGCGGGCGCGTCGTGCCCCGGCCGACGGTGTCGCCGCGGACGAGGGTTGCTCGAGCATCGTGTCGAGCAGGTTTCCCTCACCGACCGGCGAGTTGGGCACCGGCTGGTGAGGCGCCGGATCGTTGATCGTCGCGGTCTCGAGCTCCGCAGCGGCGGCGTCGAACGTCGCCGGATCGAGCAGCCGAGCGCGCAACTCGCGCAGCGCCCGGAACGTATCGAGCCGCCCGTACAACTGGCTGGGATGAAAATCTTCGAGCGAACGGAAGTCGATTTGCGTGCCGGCAACAGTCAAGCGCGGCTGCAATCGCGCGAGCACGTCGTCGAAGTTATCGACATCGACGCTCAGCACCGATCGGCGAGCGAGCTTGGATCCGGTCTCGCACTGCTTCCGGTTTCCGCGGCCGCTCAGGTCGGCCAGCACCACGATGCGAAACGGCGGCTCATCGATCTCGTGAACATCGTCGGCATCGCCTGGGTGGAAACGAAAGTCCATGAGTGCCTCCGCGCCGGATCGTCGCAGCCGATCGATGTTGGCAGCATAGCTGCCGCGCCGCGGACTGCAAAGGATTTGCTCGCCGCGGCGACACGACTTACACTAAGGCGCGCTACGACCCGCCTCTGCATCTCTCGCCACCGCGTCTCTCAGGAACCCCGCCATGCATCGACGCGCATTTCTCTCGGCGGCCGCTGCCGCTTCGTTGGCTACCACCATCGCCCGGCGTCGTGCCGCTGCGAAAGACACGGCGAACGACCGCATCAGCATTGCTGTGATCGGCGTGCGCGGTCGCGGACGCGGCTTGCTCAACAACTTCACGGCGCTCGAAAAGGTCGACCTGAAATACGTCGTCGATCTCGATCCGGTGGTGCTCGCCCAGCAGACCGAGGCCATGGCCAGCCGCACCGGTCGCAAGCCCGAGGCGGTCGCCGACTTTCGCCGGGTGCTCGACGACCAACAACTCGATGCCATCGTGCTCGGCACGCCCGACCACTGGCATGCGCTGCCCACGATCATGGCCTGCCAGGCGGGCAAAGATGTGTACGTCGAGAAGCCCGACGGCCACAACCTGCTCGAAGGCCCGAGCATGATTGCCGCGGCCAAAAAGTACGGCCGAGTCGTGCAGCTCGGCACGCAGGCGCGCAGCAAGCCCAGCTTGCTCAAGGCGATCGAGTACATCCGGGCGGGCCACTTGGGGCGCGTGCTGTATGCCAAGGCGTGGGAAAGCTCGCTGCAAAAGTCGCTGGGGCATCCGGCCGATTGCGATCCGCCGAAAGGCGTCGATTACGACTTCTGGCTTGGTCCCGCGCCGAAGCACGCCTTCAACCCGCTGCGGTGGCACGGCAACTGGCGGTGGTTCTTTGACTACGGCACCGGCGACCTGGGCAACGACGGCGTCCACCGGCTCGATATGGCCCGCTGGGGCATGGAGACCGCCTTGGCCGCGCAGCACGAAAAGCCGCTGGGGTTGCCCGAGCGCGTCTCGGCCTTGGGCGGCAAGTACTACTTCGACGACGATCAGCAGTGGCCCGACACCTTGGCCGTGAGCTACGACTTTGGCGGCCGCGTGCTGACGTACGAAATGCACGTCTGGTCGCGGTACACGCTCGACGGCGAAACCGAGGGCGCGGCGGTCTACGGCGACAACGGCTATCTGATCTTTGGTAACAAGAGCTGGCGGGCCTACGAGCTGCGCAACAAATTGGTCCGCGAAGAGCAGTTCGACGACGACGAATCGGCCGGCGTGCCGCACGCGCAGAACTTCATCGACTGCATGCGCTCGCGGGAAAAGCCGAATGCCGATCTGGAAACCGTCGGGCACCCGTCGAGCCTGCTGTGCCACATCGGCAACGCTGCCTGGCGCGCCGGCCGCACGTTGCAATTCGACCCGGCGACGTACACTTTCACCGGCGACGACGAGGCCAACCAGTACCGCACGCGCGCCGAGTACCGCAAGCCCTGGGTGCTGCCCAAGCCGGCGGAGGTTTAAACCATGGCCGACAAATTTCGCGCCGCGGTGATTGGCAGCACCGGCCGGGGCAACTACGGGCACGGCCTCGACGTGGTGTGGCGCGACATTGCCGATGCCGAGTTGGTGGCCGTGGCCGACGACAATCCCGCCGGGCTCGCCGCTGCCCTGGTGCGGTTGAAGCTCACCGCCGGCTACACCGACTACCGCAAGCTGCTCGACGAGGTGAAGCCCGACGTGGTGAGCATTGCCCCGCGTTGGATCGACCGCCATCACGAGATGGCGATGGCGTGCCTCGAACGTGGCATCCACGTGTATATGGAGAAGCCGTTCTGCCGCACGTTGGCCGAGGCCGACGAGATCGTCGACACCTGCGACCGCACACACACGAAGCTGGTGACGGCCCATCAAACCGCGTACAGCCCGCGCGTCGATGTGGCGAAAAAGCTGATTGCCGACGGCAAGATCGGCGACGTGCTCGAGTATCGCGGACGCGGCAAGGAAGACCGTCGTGGCGGCGGCGAAGATCTGTGGGTGCTGGGGACGCACATCATGGGCTTGATCCGCATCTTCGGCGGCGATCCGCTGTGGTGCTTCGGCCGCGTGTCGCAATCGGGCCAGCCGATCACGGCTGCGAACGTGACCGACGGTCCCGAAGGCATCGGCCTGCTCGCCGGCGACGACGTGCGCGCCATGTACGGCATGCCCGACGGGACGACGGCTTATTTTGCCTCGCGGCGGCATGCGGGCGGACACAAGGCGCGGTTCGGCCTACAGATTTTCGGAACCCAGGGGGCAATCGAAATCGCCACCGGCCACATGACCCCCACGGTAAAATACCTGCCCGACCCGAGCTGGATGTCCACCAGCAGCGGCGAAGGCTGGCTGGAGGTGACCACCGCAGGCATTGGCCAGCCCGAGCCAATTCCCGACGGCGGGCTGCATGGCGGCAACATCCTGGCGATCAACGACCTGTTGGCCGCCGTGCGCGAGAATCGCGAGCCGCGCGGCAACGCTCGCGAAGCGCGTGGCAACACGCAGATGATCGTCGCGGTGTTTGCCTCGCAGGTGGCAGGCGGCCCGGTGACGCTGCCGCTCAGCGATCGCGGCGACCCGCTGGCGAAGCTGCAAGCAGCGCACTAGCGATGAACGCCGAGTGACGACCGATCACCGCTTGCGAAACTCGGCGCGATACACCGGCAAGCCGCCCAGCCGCGTGCGGCGCTCGAAGTGCGTGTGATAGTCCAGGTCGTCGTTGGCCGGCCGTTCGGCGACCGGCAACGGCCCTTCGAGTTGCGTCGTGGCAGCGATCAGCTCGAGCGAGGTTTGAAAGTACTCGTCCACGTCGGTCCAAAAGTGCAGGTATCCGCCGGCACGCAGCGTTCGCTGTACATCGGCGAGGAAGCCGGCGTTCATCACCCGCCGCTTTTTATGCCGGGCCTTCCACCACGGATCGGGAAAGTACACATGGACGGCCGCCAGCGACGCATCGGGCACAAGCTCGGCGAACACGCGCAGGCCGTCGCCGTGTGCCAGGCAGGCATTGGTCAGCCCGCGCGCAGCGCAGCGCGCCGCGGCATGACGCGCGTACTTCAGCGAAACCTCGAGCCCCAGGAAGCATGTA
>DASZPI010000260.1:0-4750 GCA_035550355.1 Pirellulales bacterium | reverse complement strand
CGATTGTTCGATCTGGCGCCGAATGCGTGAATGCCTAGACGCGGCACTCGGCCTGCCAGTCTTCCGGCTCGATCTGCACCGTGATGTGGTCGAGCCCAAACCGATCGTGCAGCACGGTGCGCATTTGTTCGAGCAAGTCGTGGTGCGGCGGCGGAACATCGACGATCACGTGAGCGGCCAGCGCGTGCAGGCCACTGGTGATTGTCCACACGTGCAGGTGATGGACCGACTTTACCCCGTCGAGGGCCACCAGGGCGTCGCGTACCTGGTCGACATCGATGCCGCGCGGGGCACTTTCCATGAGGATGGCAACCGATTCCTGCACCAGCCCCCAGCCGGAATAGAGAATCAATAGTGTGATCACGATCGATATCACCGGATCGGCCCATTCCCAGCCAAAAGCCCAGATCAGAACGCCAGCCGCGATCGCGCCGATGCTGCCCAGCAGATCGGAAAGCACGTGCAGCCAAGCGCCGCGAATGTTCAGGCTGTCGTCGACTCCGCCGCGCAACACCGCCAGCGCGATCAGATTCACGACCAGGCCGCCCAACGCGATCGCCAGCATCAGACCACCGCGGACTTCATGCGGCGTTTGAATTCGAGTCGCTGCTTCGACCAGGATGAAAATCGAAATTGCCCACAGCAAGGCGCCGTTGGTGAGCGCAGCAAGAATCTCGGCGCGATAGTAGCCGAAGGTGCGACGAGCGGTCGGCGGCCGGCCGGCGATCCACATCGCCACCAGGCTGAGCGCTAACGCGCCGACATCGGCAAACATGTGCCCCGCATCGGCCAACAGCGCCAGCGAATCGGCCAGCCAGCCGCCGACAAACTCGGCAACCATGTAGCTTGCCGCCAGCGCCAGCGTGATGGTCAGCCGTCGCTTGTCGCCCGACAGGCGCCCGTGAGGGTGATCGTGCATGCGAAGTACGAACGAGTGGCCGTTAAAGACGGGGCGTGTACGTCACTTCGTTTCCGTGACGGGAAACAACTCGCTGTCGGTTCGAGCCGACCCGAGCAGCTTTTTTGCCTCGGCAACAATCTCGGTTTGCTCCGCCGATAGATCGTGCTCCTCGGCAAGGTCGCTGCTTAGATCATAGAGCGCAATCCGACCGTCGAGCCCGTCGCGAATTGCCTTCCACGGGCCGAAGCGGATCGCCTGATGAAACCCACGCTCGTGGAATTCCCAATACAAGTATTCATGCTTGCGCTGCGGACCGTCGGCCCGCTCAGGACCGACGAGCGTTGGTGCAATCGAAATGCCGTCGATCTTCTCCGGCGCTTGCGCCCCGCAAACGTCGGCCAGCGTCGGCATGACGTCCCAAAACGCCCACGGCAGGTCGCTGGTCTGGCCCGGCTTGATGGTCGTCGGCCAGCGCACGAGCATCGGCACGCGAATTCCGCCCTCGGTCATCGATCGCTTATACCCGGAAAGCGGACCGGCACTGTCGAAGAACTCAGGATCGGCGCCCCCTTCCTTGTGCGGACCATTGTCGCTGGAGAAAAACACGAGCGTGTTATCGGCGATGCCAAGCTCGTCGAGCTTCGCCAACACTTTGCCCACGTCGCTGTCGAGCCGAGTGATCATCGCGGCATGATTCTTTTGCGCTTGGGGCCAGTCTTCGCGCGAGTACGGAGCATCGCTGGGCACTTCCATGCCACGTCCGTCGACCTTGCCCGCTTCGTTATTGGCATGCGGCAAGATGAAGGCGAGGTACAGGAAGAACGGATGCGCGCGATTCGCTTCCAGAAAGTTGAGCGCTTTGGACGTGACGACGTCTGGGGCGTAGGTCGTACGCTCAGTGGCCACGCCTTTCACAACCACGTTCCCAGGCAGCCGCACTTGCTGATCGTTCTCCCAAAGGAATTCGGGATAGTAGTTGTGCGCGTCGACGTGCGTCATGTAGCCAAAGAAGTAGTCGAACCCTTGCCGGCCGGGCGGTCCCGGCTCGTCGGGCATGCTCATCCCCCATTTGCCGATCACGCCGGTCGTATAACCCGCGCTTTTGAGCATCGACGCGATCGTCGGCTGGCCGTCGAGCGTGGTGATGCGGTTGCCGCGCACCCAGCAGTGTCCCGTGTGCAATCCGGTTAACAGCGTGCAACGCGAGGGCGCACAAACGGTGCACCCGGCATAGGCATTGGTGAAGCGAATTCCTTGCGCGCCGAGCCGATCGATCACAGGCGTATGAATACGGGTTTGCCCGTAGCAACCCAGATCGCCGTAGCCCAAGTCGTCGGCAAGAATGAAGATCACGTTGGGCCGACCGGGACCGGCCGCGGAACGATCCGCAGCCACGAATAGCGTCGCCACACCAGCCAATCCTGCAAGCAAACACAGCCAATGCCGTGCGGACTTCCCCCATCGAGCCGTGTTCGGCCCCGACAACTTGGCTGTCTCGGTGACAATTCGAACGGTTCTCAAAGTCCTAACCCCCCAAAGGATAATGCGAGTAGCGGCGATCAAGCTGCAATATCGTCGTCACTGCGTCGACCGTCAAAGGTTTCGTACCGTCGGTCCCCGGCGACAACCGACGGTACGCCACTTGCATTGCCATGCGATGGTTGCCGATGGCTCACGCCGGCAGCGACCACTTCGACGGTTGAAATTGTTGCCTCCTCGAAGGGGCAGTGTGAATGGAAGCAGTGTGAATGGGAAGGGATCGGCAGGATTAAAGGAGTGCGGAGGCCGGTGCAGTCACGGATCGGTGCGCCGCTTGTGCAGCCATGATCGACTTCTGTAGGGAGCTGGAAGAGCGCGTGCTCATTCTATCGAGCGATAACGAAACCAGTCGGCGACTTGAATCCGTGCTGGGGCAGGCGGGCTTGCCCTGCCATGTCTGTGCGTCGGCCGCCGACTTGTTCGAACAGCTCGCGCGATCGGCCGGTGCGATCCTGCTCGATGGCCCATCGGCCATGGGAATCGTTCAGCAACTGAGCGACGCCCTTTCGTACCAGCCTTCCTGGTCCGACTTGCCGATCGTGATCTTGGCCGACGACAACGACCATGCGGACGCCCTTGCGGCCTTCGACAAGCTGGGCAACGTCCTGTTCCTGCCGACCACGGCCAACGCGCTTGCGATCGCCTCGGCTGCGCGGATGGCCTTGCGATGCCGCAGCCAGCAATATCAGCTCCGAGAAAACATGTCGGAGCGCCAGCGTAATGAGCGCGCCCTGAAAGAGGCCGACCGACGCAAGGACGAATTCCTGGCCATGCTCGCACACGAGCTGCGCAATCCGCTGGCTCCGATCCGCAGCGCGCTCGAACTCATGCAGCTCGATCCGACCGGCGAAGCCGCCGAAATGGCGCGCGACATCATGCAGCGCCAAGTGCAACACCTGGTGCGCCTGGTCGACGGCTTGCTCGACGTGTCGCGTGTCGTGCGCGGGCGGATCGAGCTGCACACCGAGCCGCTCGACCTGCGCAAGGTGATCAACCACGCGGTCGAGGAGACGCGGTCGGTCGTCGAATCGCAGGGCCACCGATTGACCGTTCATGGCGAAGAGCCCGCGTGGGTGCTGGGCGATATGGCGCGGTTGGCGCAGGTGCTGGTCAACCTGGTCGATAATGCCGCGCGGTACACGCCGCCCGGCGGACGCATCACCGTGTCGATGGATCGCGGAGCCGATGCCGTGGTAATCGCCGTGCGCGACAACGGAGTTGGAATCGCTCGCGACGACCTGGGAAAGATCTTCGACCTGTTTACGCAGTCGAACCGCACGCTCGAGCGCGCTGCGGGTGGCTTGGGCCTTGGCCTGACGTTGGCGAGAAAGCTTGCTGAAATGCATGGCGGCACGCTCACCGCCTTCAGCGAGGGTTTGGGACATGGCAGCGAATTCGTCGTGCGGCTGCCGACGATCGCCGCGCCGGGCGTGCCCAGTCCATTGCATTGGATTCCAGCCAGCGTTCCGCCGCGCCGCATTCTGGTGGTCGATGACAACCAAGGCGCAGCGACAATTCTTTCCCGCATGCTGACTCGGTTTTGGCAACACGATGTGCAGCTTGCTCACGACGGCTTGGAAGCTCTGGCAACCGCTGCCCGCTTCCGTCCGGAAATCATCATTCTCGACATCGGGCTGCCGGGCCTGAGCGGCTACGAAGTGGCCCGGCAGTTGCGCAGCGACCCGCAGTTCAAACGCGCGCTGATCGTGAGTCTTACTGGGTACGGTCAAGACGACGATCGCCGACGCAGCGAAGACGCCGGCTTCGACGAACACCTGGTCAAGCCGACGTCGGTCGTCACGCTCGAGAAGCTGTTCTCGCATCCGAAGCTGCCCGCCGCCGATCAACCTGCGGCCGCAGTAAGCGAGGCGCCGAGCACACAACACGCCCCGGCGCATCTTTAGCCGACACATCTTTGCCGGGCTGCCGCGTTAGCGCACAAGTCGCTGCCAAATTCCGGCTTCGCCGCGCTCGTCACCTGTTTGTCCGAACAACCTCGGATGCACGATGCGCGCAAGTAGCTCCGCACTGTCGACCAACCGAGGTCCTGAGCGATTAAAGTACGCATTTCCGTCACAGGCGAAGACCCGGCCATCGCGCACCGCGCGCAGGTTTTGCCAGCCGGGAAACTCGCCCAACCGCTCGGCCTCGATCAAGGTGCGCTCGAGATTGAAACCGCATGGCATGACGACGATGACTTCGGGGTCGGCATCGATCAATTCCTGCCACGCCGTGTAGGTGCTGTGTCGGCCGGACTCGGTAAAGGGCTGCGTTGCACCGGCGAGTTCGACGATGTCGGGCATCCAGTTT
>DASZPI010000259.1:0-4767 GCA_035550355.1 Pirellulales bacterium | reverse complement strand
CTTGGCCATGGACGCCGCCGAGTTGGCGCTGGTCGTCCTGATGATTCAGTTCATCGCCTTGCCGGGCGCCATTGCGGTCGCCTGGCTGGGCGATCACATCGGTCAAAAAGCGGCGCTACACCTCTGCCTGGCTGTGTGGGTCGCGCTGTTGGGCAGCGCCTTCTTCGTGAATACCAAAGCCGAGTTTTGGATCATGTCGGCCTCGGCGGCACTCGTGCTCGGCGGCACGCAGTCGGTCAGCCGTGCGATGATGGGGCTCATGACGCCCGAGGCGCATACCGGCGAGTTCTTCGGCTTCTTCAACCTGTCGGGCAAGGCCACCAGCATGTTCGGTCCGGTAGTCTACAGCACCGTATTTTACACCACCCAGAGCGCGCATATCGCGATCGCCAGCTTGCTCGTCTTCTTCCTCATCGGCTGGGCGATCGTATCGCGAGTCAATGTCGAAGCCGGCCGCCGCCAAGCGCTCGCGTCGAATTCCGACGGCCATTGACCATCGTGGCGAGCGCGACGAGAAACGGAAAAGCGGCCGCCGCGCCTTCGGTCCCTACGGAAAGACGCCGGCCACGGTGTCTTCGCCCCGATCGGTGTTCGGCAATTTCACGTCGTCGCGCGCATAAATTTCGTAGGCGCCGTCCCGATACACGCGTCGCCAACCATCGGCAGTGTCGATCACCGCGGCGAGCTTGGCGCTGCGCGGGACCAGGATCGCGTCGGTCGGATACTTGGCGAGCGTCGCCTGCCAGCCGGCTGCGGCAGTATACAGGGCTTCGTTTTCCTCAAGCGTCCCGGGCACATAGGCCACCTCGTAGCGGCCATCGAGGCTGACCTTCACCTTGGGGTGCAGCTTCCACATCACGAAACCGCCCGGAACGAACGGCACCATCAGGTTGCCGCGGAAGTCGGCCCGTTGCAGGTAGTCGACGGCCCCGGCCGGATACATCGGCCGCCCCGTGCGCTCATCGTCGATCGTGGTGGGAATGCGCATCCGCCACGGCGCGCGGGGCAAGGCCACGATCAGACAAACCATCGTGATCGCCGCCGCGAAGCCGGCAATCGCACCGCGGCGCTGCCGCCACATGCGTTCGAGCAGTTCGCCCAGCGGCGTGATCTCGAGCCAGGCCGGCACGTAGCACAGCCAGACCACAAAATACAGCGACAGGTGCCGTGTATGCCGCAAGGCTGCGTAGGCGCTCAAGGCCAACAATAGCAGTCCGGGCATGCGCCGAACGTCGAGCTTAACGGCCGCGTATGCCACGATGAGCACCGATACCAGGTACACGCTGAAGGTGGTCGGATCGTTGTTCCACAGCGGCAGCCATTCGAGGATCATGGGCCGATCCATGGTCAGCGCGTGGGCCAGGTACGGGTAGTATTCGAATCCGTACGGATTGACGGCGATCAGCGCGACCATTGCAGCGCCCACTGCCACCAGGTGCCATGCCCGCGCGCGGCGCGCGAACCGTTCGATCGCCTCGGCCCCGACGACCACCAAACCCACGACGAATCCAGCGTGTAAGTTCAACCACACGACGTACGCGGGCAACCAAAGGGCGATCCACCACCGGCCGCCGCGGCGATCGCGTTCCAACAGGTTCAACAACAGCGCGAGAAAGAACATGGTGAACAATCCCGCGCGGATCGTCGTAAAGCCGTAGCAGCCGGCCAGCACAATGGCCGGCGCCAACGAGACAATCGTCGGGAGGGTTGCGCCGCGCTGCCGCGCGGTGGCAAAGCAGAGAACCGCGATGGCTGCGGTCACCGTATATTTCAGGGCCATGATTCCCGGCGCGCCGGCGGCGATTGCCACCAGGTACAAAATCATGCCGTTGCCCCATTCATGGTGCACCACCGGCGTCACCGTGGGGGTGTAGGCGAACACGTCGTGCTGCGGCAGGTAACCGAGCGCCAACGCCTCGCGCGCCAGCGCCATTTCATGCCACAGATCGGGGTCAACGAATGTCAACTCGCACAAGTTGACCAGAAACATGCCCACGAGCGCGGCCACCGCCAGCGCCAAGGTTAGGCGCTGGCCGAGAGCTTGCGATTTCGCGCGGCGCTCGGCCTCGAGCGCGACGGGTTCCAGCAGCAGCGTGCTCATCAGCGCTCCGGGCTTACAGGCACGAATAGCGCACGATGCACCACAGGGCCTGGATCGCGTCGCGCAGACGAATTTTCTTACCGTGCGCGGTATCGCGGCAGGTGTAAGAGATGGGCACCTCGACAACCCGGCAGCCGCGACGAGCAATCTTCGCGGTCAGCTCCGGCTCGACCCCGAATCGGTCCTGCTCGATGGTCAGCCCGGCCAACGCCGAGCGGCGGAACATCTTGTAGCAGGTTTCCATATCGCTGAGCTTGAGTCCCGTGAACCAGTTCGACAACCGCGTCAGCAGCCAGTTCGCGATTCGGTACCGCAACCATTGCCGGTTCCCGCTGCGATTGAGGTACCGCGAACCGAACACGACATCGGCCCGGCCCGTGATGATCGGTTCGAGCAACTTGGTATAGTCGTGCGGATCGTATTCCAGGTCGGCATCCTGCACGACGACCGCTTCGCCGCGGGCCGCGCCCAAGGCAGTGCGCAGCGCGGCGCCTTTGCCGCGGTTGCGATCGTGGAATAACACCGTCACGCCTGCGCGCTGCGGCATGTGCTCGAGCAGTTCGCGGGTGCCGTCGGTGCTGAAGTCGTCGACCACAATCAGGTCGACCGGCAGCCCCAGCGAGCACACGCGATCGATCATCGTCAGCACGGTGTCGCGCTCGTTGTACACGGGCATGAGCACCGAGAGGGTAAAGTCGGCCGGCAGCACGAAACCGCCGACCCGCGTCGCCATCTCGGGCCCCAACACTTCGAAGGCGGCTTCGAGCGCGCGGAATTCGCCGCTCGTCAGGCCGGGCACGCAGACAATCGGCGTGGGCGCCGCGGGAGTGTCGGCGCGCGGAGCGGCCACTTCCGGTGCGATTTCCGGTGGCGCCGATCGTGTCGAATCTAAGGGCGCAGTTCGCCCCATGCGTGTTTCCTCCCAAACAAGCATAGGTCACAACGGCGCGCGCGGAGGGCGAACCGAAACTTCACAGCCGCCGCACGATGCCCGCCGAGCAAAACAGCAGCCCCACGCCGATGCGCTCGATGGGCAATCCTGTGATTGCTACGGCTGCGTGCCGGTAGGCTTCGACCTGCGGCCGATACCTTTCGACACACTGATCGATGGCGCGGGAATCAGAGACCGCGTCGGTTTTGAAATCGATCACATCGGCGGCAACCAACGCCTCGCCCTGATAAACGAGCACCAGGCGATCGATGGCGCCGCGCACCAGCGCGTTCTCGTGTCGCACGATGAACCCGCGCTCTCGATGCACTTCCAGCCGCGGCTGCGGACCAAGCTTCGGCAGGCCCCAGGCGGAAAGGTCTTGGTACGCCAAGCGTGACAGCGCGAGCCGAATGTTTGGCTTGGCGATGATCGCTCGGAAATCAGCGATCGCCGCGGTGCGATCGAGCGTGCCAACGTCCGCCGTCTTGGCAATCGCAAGCAGTTCGTCGTCGGTCGGCGCAGGATCGTCCAGCCAGGCGATCGCTTCGAACCAGGCGTGCATCAGCGTGCCGCGCGCCAGCGCCTCGGCCTGGTCCAGCCGCAGCCGATGCTGCAAATCGACGCGCGGACCCCCGGCCAGCGAGCTCGGCGCGACACGCTCGAGCGACCTTCGCCGTTTGCTTCGCACGGGAGCCAGCGACACGCGCAACATTTCGGCCTCGGCCGGCGGCGGATTGGTCGGCGCGGCGTCCCAATCGTCGCTGCCATGCTCGTACGCAACCTCGCCCGGCGACAACTCCTGACGCGAGCCAACGAGCCCCGAACACAACACCCCCGCGAAAGTCTTGGGGATCGATCGTTCATTTGCGGCCGGCGGAGCGACGATCATGTGCAAGGCATGCACGGCGCGAGTCATGGCCACATACAACAGGCACAACGATTCGTGCACGACCTGGTCCGGCCAGCGTTTGAACATCGATTGGATCGGCTGCGGCAGCAGCCGCTGAATCTCCTCGGGCGCGTAGCGGCACACGCGCACGACGGGGCCGCCCGCTTCGTCGCGATCGACGACCACCTTGCGCGGCTGCCCTTGCAACCTCACGTCCAGCTCGGGCAGCACCACCACATCGAACTGCAAGCCCTTCGCCTGGTGAATCGTCATCACACGCACCGGCGCTGCGGTAGGATCTTCGACTTTCGTGTGCTCGACAAACCCGATGAAATCGTCGGTGCGCGACGTGGCGACGGCGTCGAATGCGTACGCTTGCTCGATCAATTGCGACAACCGGCTCAACTCGCGGGCGTCGCAATGCTCGGCCAGCCGGCGCACACACCCCGCCAGCGTCGGACCATATCCCTTGGCCCCCAGCGCGCTGCGCAAGCGATCGGCAAGTTGGCGCGCCGCCGCGTCGTCGCGCCAATTCGTGTAGTTCACCACCTCGCCCAGGTGCGAGCGGGCCACGTGAAACCGCGCGATCGTGTCGCCCGGATGATCGGCAATCTTTAGCAGCGACAAGAGCAGTTGCACCGCGACCGAATCGGTCAGCGGGTTGCCCCCTTCCTCGCTGGCCAATACCGGGTCGGTCGGATGATTGCGCAGCAAATAAATCAGGCGGGCGACGGTTTCGTTCCGCCGCGCCAACACGCCGATCGTGCCTTTCGGATGCTGCCGCGCAAGGCGCCGCACCTCGTCGGCGGCAAACTGCAACGTGGCCATGCGCTGGTCGTCGCCGCG
>DASZPI010000258.1:0-1693 GCA_035550355.1 Pirellulales bacterium | reverse complement strand
CAGTGAAATGTCTTTCCACCGGCGACGATTTGCAGGCCCGAAGTGTCGATGCCGCGCCCCTGCAAAAGCTGCGTGTGCTGCGCCGGCCAATCCTCGCCGACCGCCCCGACCAGGTGCACCTTGGAATAAAAGCTGGCGGCGTACGAAAAATGCACGGCCGACCCGCCCAGCACGTCGGTGCGCTTGGCACTGGGGGTTTCGATGTCATCCAGCGCGACCGAACCAACAACAAGCAAAGGCATGGCAAAGCAGCGGCTAAGGCCTAGAAGCTAGAGACCAGAGAAAAGGCATTATGATTTGCGGGGGGCGCGGAACAAGGGCCAATCAAAGCCGGAAGCGTAAGCGCCAGGTGTTTGGCACGGCACGTCGAACACCGCTCGCTAACTCTCGGGGCTCTGATATCATGAGCACATGGGGGCGCTCGCGTATTTCGTCACAATGCGGACGTACGGCACCTGGCTGCACGGCGATGAACGCGGCTCGGTCGATCGCGAGCACAGTGCTTTCGGCAGCGACTTGTTGCCGACAAACGCAAATCGCACTGCGTTCGATCGTCGCCGTTTGAAGCATGCTCCGATGGTGCTCGACCAATCTCGACGTGCCTTGGTCCAAAACGCGATTGAAGGCGTCGCGACGTACCGTGCCTGGCGATTATGGGCGATCAACGTTCGCACAAATCATGTGCATGTGGTCGTCAGCGCTGATTGCAAACCAGAACGCGTGATGAGCGACTTCAAAGCCTGGGCAACACGGCGCCTACGAGAAGCAGGGCTGCTTGAACGCGACGTACGACCGTGGTCCGATCACGGCAGCACACGGTATCTTTGGAACGAGCGAGCACTCGAAGACGCATGCAAATATGTTGTCGATTGCCAAGGCGCGAATCTACCCGAGCCGGAAGCGTAAGCGCCCGGTGCGCGATGTAGTCAACCATTCGAGCGTGCCGCCTCGATCATCCACCGCTAACGCTCGGATCTCCGTTCGGAACGCCGATCGGCCAGGGCCGGAACCGTAAGCGCCCGGTGTGCGACAATTGGATCTCGAATACCCGTCGCTGACGCTCCGGGCTCTGTTTCGAGCGAGCCAACCGCGATAGAATTGGACGTTTCTCCGTCGTCACCACATTGTGTGAGTTCATGGGTCCGCAATACATCTATCAAATTGGCGCGTTGACCAAGAAGATCGGTCCGCGCGAGATTCTTAAAGACATTTGGCTGTCGTTCTATCCCGGCGCAAAGATCGGCGTGCTGGGGCGCAACGGTTCGGGCAAGAGCACGCTGTTGCGGATCATGGCCGGCATCGACAAGGCGTTTGAAGGCGAGGCGAAGCTGAGCGCCGGCTTCACCGTGGGTTTCGTCCCCCAAGAACCGCAACTGAACCCCGAGAAGGACGTGCTGGGGAACGTCGAAGAGGCGGTCGCCCCGACGCGCGACCTGCTCCGGCGGTTCGACGAAATCAACGCCAGGTTTGCCGAGCCGATGGACGACGACGGCATGGAAAAACTGCTCAAAGAGCAGGCCAAGGTGCAGGACCAGATCGACGCAGCCAATGCCTGGGACCTCGACCGTCAGCTCGAAATTGCCATGGAGGCGATGCAACTGCCGCCGGGCGATGCCGATGTGAGCAAGCTCTCGGGCGGCGAACGGCGGCGCGTGGCGCTGTGCACCACGCTGCTGCGCAAGCCCGACATGCT
>DASZPI010000257.1:0-10248 GCA_035550355.1 Pirellulales bacterium | reverse complement strand
TGAAAGGAGTATGCATGCACGCTTCGCTCGCACCCGCATTCGCCGTGGTCATCGCGTTGTTCAGTAGTTGCCTCTCGCTGGCCCAGGCGGCCGATCCGCTGCCGCGGGTCCTGCTGCGGACGACCAAAGGCGACGTGATCGTCGAGTTGTACGAGGATGAAGCGCCGAACACGGTCGCGAACTTCATCAACCTCGTCGAAAAGAAATTCTACGATGGCACGAAGTTTCACCGCGTGATCGAAGGCTTCATGGCCCAAGGGGGCGACCCCGAAGGCACCGGCCGCGGCGGCCCGGGCTACACGATCGCCTGCGAGTGCACGAAGCCCAACGCGCGCCGCCACCAGCGCGGCTCGTTGAGCATGGCCCACAAGGGTCGCGACACCGGCGGCAGCCAGTTCTTCATCTGCTTCCGCCCCACGCCGCATCTCGATGGCCAACACACCGTGTTCGGGCAGGTCGTCGAGGGGATGGACGTCGTCGATAAATTCGAACGCTCGGACAATCCGTACGTTCAGCCCGACAAAATCATCGAGGCCCGCGTGCTGCAAAAGCGCAATCATCCCTACGAACCACGCACGACGGCCGATCGATGATGCACCGACCAGCTCGAATCGCGCTGCTGGGACTAGCGTTCGTTGCGTGGGGCTGCGCCCCTGCGCCAAAGCCCGCGCAGCAGGTGTCACTCGAGATCAAAGACTACGACGGCCTGCAGCAGGTCATCGCCGCCCACAAGGGCAAGGTGGTGGTGCTCGATGTGTGGAGCACCTCATGCGAGCCGTGCATGAAAGAGTTCCCCAATCTGGTCGCGCTTTCGCGCAAGCACCCCGGCGTAGCGGCCATCTCGCTGAGCCTCGATTACGAAGGGGTCGGCAAGCCCGAGGCGCAGCGCGAGAAGGTATTAGGCTTCTTGAAGCAGCAAGATGCCCGGTTCGATAACATCCTGGCCAGCGACGATTCCGACACCATGCTTAAGAAGCTCGGCATCGCATCGATGCCGGCGGTCTTCGTGTACGACCAATCGGGCAAGCGGATTCACACGTTCGACAAGCCCGGGTTCACGTACCACGACATCGAACCCGAGGTCCGCAAGCTGCTAGGCGAGACGACCGGCGAGTGACGCGGTCGATCGCTTGCGATTTCGCCCCTTATCCGGCCGGAAAAAACTTCCGCGCCAGGTCAGCAATCACTCCTGAAGGCATCGGGGCGATCGGCCCCAGCACGCGCGCCGCGATCAGCGCCTCGGCGGTCGATTCGAGCACTTCCAGCCGATCGAACGCGTCGAGCACGCTCGTACCGCAGACTTGCACGCCGTCGTTCTCCAGCAGCGTGATCGGGCGCTGGGGCGTGGCCAGCTCGGCAAGCTCGCGGCCGTCGCCAAACCGAGCGCCGTACGGCAGCCGCTGCACCTCGCGCAGCAAAATGTACGCCTCGGGAATCGTGCGGCTATCGAGCGCGACGTCGGTTACGCCGAACGCGGTTGCGTTGATCGGATAGGCATTGACGATCGCCTGCACCCAGGGCTGCCGGTGGTAGATGGCAGCGTGGTTTCGCATCGCGCTGCTGGGGCGTCGCCCCGCTTCGCATTGGTCGCCGCGCACGAGTACCATCTCGGCGGGGGAAACGCTACTTCGGTCGACCGCGTGCGGCGTGATCAGAAAGCTGTCGTCATCCAGCCGCGCCGAGAACGCTCCCTGCGTGCTAATCATCAATCGCTGGCGATAAGCACGCCGCACGAACTCGGCGAGCTCGAGCCGTAATTCTTCTTCGGCCTCGTTGGCCGGCGGCGCAACGAACGTTGCCGGTTCGTGAGTCGAGGCGGGAACCAGCTGCGCCTGGGCCTCGTTCAGATATCGAATCGCGCCAAGCTGCGCCGCCTGGATCACCGTGCGCGCCGTGAACTCGAGCGTCTCGAAGCGCTCGAAGGCCTTCTGCAACGTCGGTCCTCCGGTCACCACGCCGTGGTTTTCGAGCACCACGCAGTCGTAGCCGGCCGCAAACGTCGAAGCGATATTTTCGCCCAACGAGGCGCTACCCGGCAGGGCATACGGTGCCAGGCCAACCTTGCCGCACGTCCGCTCGGATTGGTACAGCAGCCGAGTGTTGGGGGTTTGCTTGCAAATGCTGAACGCCACCAACGCGACCGGGTGCGCATGCACGACCGCGCGTATGTCGGGCCTGGCCGCATAGATCGCCTGGTGAAACGGAAGCTCCGAGCTGGGGCGATGCTTGCCCTGCATCGTGCCATCGTCGCGCACCAGCATCATGTCGTCGGCCGACAGCGATCCTTTGTCGATCGCGGCGGGCGTGATCCAGAGTCCCTTGCCCGAGTCACGAAGCGAAATGTTCCCGCCCGACGTGGTCGTCATGCGATAGCGGTAGATTCGCTCGATGGCGGCGAGCACCTGCTCGCGCGGCGACGCGCTTTCAGCGGCCATGGTCATCCGCCTTCCTGGTCATCAGTCGTCTCCGGCGTTGTCGTGCCGTTCGAAAACCAATGGTTGCTCGGCATTCGGATTGGCCACGCGGATCGAGACGCGCCCGGTGAGCAAGTCGTCGAGCAGCTTGCCCACGACCTGCGCTCGCCAGCCCTCGGTCAGCACCGGCGGCGGAAACGACCGTCCCTTGCCGGATGATTCTTCAGCCAAGCGGTACGCGATCAGGTCGCGCACGTCGCTGGCGGTGCCCACCAGGCTCGCGGCAACTTCGGCATCGCGGCAGATGCTGCTCAAGGCCGAGGAAAGCAATTGCCCGAGCATGGTGAGCTGTGGGCTGGTGTCGGTGCGAATGTTCTCGGGGTGCACGCGCTCGTCGGTTTCGAGCGCCTGGGCCACGACCTTCGCCAGATCAGGGATGATGCGGCGCAAGTCGCCGCGTTCCATGCCGCGCACTGCGCCGATTTGCTTTGGGTCGGCCGAACGTCGCTTGGCAAGCTCGACGATCAGGTCGTCGCGCAGCACCTGGCGAGCCGGCACGTTGCGGCGTTCCGCTTCGCGCTCGCGCCAATGCCACACGTCGCGCACAATGACCAGATTGCGCGACGAGAGTCCCGAACTGCCGGTAACGCGCCGCCAGCGCTCGGCAGTGCGCGAGCCGTTGACCTCCGCCTGCCAGGCGGTCATCTCGTCGTGGAACCACGGTTCGCGTCCCAGCCGGGCCAGCCGATCGCCCAATTCGCGGCGCAGCGCTTCGAGATAGCGCACGTCGTCGAGCGCGTATTCGAGCTGCCGATCGCTCAGCGGTCGGCGACGCCAGTCGGTGCGGGTTTCTCCCTTGCTCGGTCGCTCGCCCAGTAACCTCGAAAGTAGCGAGCCGTAGCCCGCGGGGTATTCCAGCCCGACCATCCCAGCGGCCAGTTGCACGTCGAACAGCCGATGCGGCGACTGGTCAACCGACTCGAGGCAAAACAGCAACTCCTGCCGACCGGCGTGAACGATTGTCTCGTGTCCCGGGGCGGCCAGCAGCTCCCAGAAAGGGCGCAGATTGCAAATCGGCAGCGGATCGATCAGTGCCAGGTGCCCTTCAGCGGCGACCTGGATCAGGCACAACTCCGGGCGGTAGGTATGCTCGCTAACGAATTCAGTATCGAACGCAATGACCGAAGCTGATGCCAATCGCTTGCACAGGGCATCGAGCTGCGTCGAGGTGGTGATCAACTCGTAGGCCATGCCGCAGCATTCTAGCCCCCTGAGGCAATGATCGTAAGGTGCGTGAACCGGCCTTCTTCGCTGCTCCATGGCAACTCGCGACCGTTACATCCGTTGCCACCCTGCGCCGCGGTTTGACCAGCCGAGGCGCATGACGTATAGACCCATAGCGGAATGCGAAATTGTGACCTAGGGGGTCACCTTGCCTCCGCTGGCTCGCACTGATTTCTTACTCTGCAACTGGCATGACGGCCGACGAATCGGACGACACCCGCAGCTGGAGCGAGGCGATGGCCGGGGCGATCCATCGCGAGCGCCGGCGGACCAAGGCGGCGGCCGACGGGCTGCGGCTCAGCGTAGCTAACTTAAGCGCCGCGCTCGCGCGAGACGTCGATGTCGTTCTGAGCAGGCTGCCACGCATCGCCGCCGACGGTCCGAAGTCCCTGGCCGAGCCCGAGGGGATTCACGCCCTCGCCGCTCGCATCGAAACCACGGGCGAGCCAATGGCGCGCTCCGAGTCGACCCCCGACCACTATTCTCAACCGGAACCAAGACCAGCCCTTGAGCGCGACAGAATCATGGCGTCCATGCCGCGTTCGTCGATGGATTGGGAAAGTCAGAAGCGCCGCACGCTGGCTGCGCTCGAGGCCGAATCGGCCAGCGACAATCCCGCCCGCAAAGACGAGCGGCTGTCGATCGAAGGCATGATCCAAATCACCGATCAAATTGTGGCCGAACGGGACCGCGAAATTGAAACGCTGCAAACGGCGTTGAAGCTGCGCAGCATCACTGACATGAACCATGTTGCAGCCGACATGGCAAGAACCGAAGCGGTGCTGCAAGCCGATGAGATCGTCGTCCATGAGCGCGAGCGACTGAAGCGGGAAATGATCGCGTTGGACGAAGCTCGGCGACTGTCGGAAATCGAGCTCTCACAAGAGCGTGCGAAATTGGCCCGCGAGCGCGCCGAGCTTGTCGAAAAGATGCGCGCATTTCAAGAAGAACGTCTGCGCTTCGACAAGGACGAGGCCGTCGACGAGACGAAGCCCGCGGGAACCGCCAAGGGTCCGCGCGGCCGTTGGCTGCAGCGTTTGGGGCTGAAGGACGATCCCGAGCGGCCACCGGAACACGATGCCAAATCGTGAGGCCAGCGCTCGCTTCGCGTCGCGGCTAAACGCCCAGGCCTAGATCCTCGTACAGCGCCTGCAAAATGGGTCGCATGCGAACCTGGTGCTTCGCCTCGCCCGGCATGCCGTTGAGCACGATCGCCACCGCCAGGCGGTATTTCGGGTCGGCGAACGCCGCCGATGATTGGCTGCCGCTGTGGCCGTAGGTGTCGGCCGAGGCCAATGTGCCGTAACCGTACGGCGCTTTGCCGTACTGCGCTGAATTTATCAGCACGCCGAGGCCCCAGTCGATTACCGAGCGGAATGTCTCGTCGAACATGCCGATGCGCTGGCGACCAACAATCGCGGCAGCCGATGCATGGCTGAGAAGCGTCACGCCGTCGCGCGTGCCATGGCCCAGGAACATCTCGTACATTCTGGCAAGTTCACGCGCGGGCCCGTGGCCGTTCGCTCCGGGCGAGCAGGCCAACACGCCGGTCTCCGTGCTCCAGCGATTCACGCCGGCGCCGGGTCGCTCGGTGATCGGCATCGGCGCGATCCGCGTGCCGTAACGCTCGTAGTCCGCGCGCGGCATGCCGATCCAGCAGTCGTTCATCCCCAGCGGCTCGAAGATTTCGCGGCGAACGTAGTCTGAGTACGTACGTCCGTCGAGCCGGCGTACCAACTCGCCCAGCACGTACCAACTGGTCTGCGGATGGTAGCCCGCCTTCTGCCCTGGAATCCAATCGGCCTCGAGCGGAGCGGCCTCGATGCGCTTGAGAATCTCGTCCCACGGTGTCTCGGGGCCGCCGAGGTCGACCCAGCGGAATCCGCAAGTGTGCGTCAGCAGATGCCGTATTGTGACCGCCTGTTTGCCGTTGGCGCCGAAGCCGGGAAGATGCCGATCGACCGGATCGTCGAGCTTGCATCGCCCGTGTTCGACGAGTTGCATGATCGCAATCGCCGCGACCGGTTTGCTCGACGACAGCCACAGCACGAGCGTGTCGCTGGTCATTGGCACACCGGGGCGCGCCTCGCCTACAGCCAATTCGCCGCTCGGGCGCGCGCCGATCGAGGTGTACACCTGTGCCCCTGTGTGTAGCCCGGTCGCGATCCCTCGTTCGATCAGCTCGCGTGTTCGTGCGAGTTGGTTCATTCAACAACCCTTCGCTGGACGGCACTATGTTTGCTAGCAATGCTAGCACAAAGCCACTGTCTCTCACGTTCTGTGGGCGAGACTATCATGCCACGCGCCAGTTGGAAGGGTTACTTGCGGCTTAGCTTGGTGTCGGTACCGGTCGAGGCGTACACCGCCGCTGCGCCTGGCGGCGGCGACGTTCACCTGCACCAGTTGCACGCCGAGTGCCACAATCGCATCCGCTACGTTAAGACCTGCCCAATCCACGGCGCGGTCACGAACGACGAGATCGTCAGCGGGTACGAATACGCCAAGGGGCATTACGCGATCGTCGATCGCCAAGAGCGCGAGGCGGCACGTTCGAAAAGTGACAAGTCGATCGAGCTCGAGAAATTCGTCCCACCATCGGCGATCGACCCGATGTACTACTCGGGACGCGATTACTATCTGGTTCCCGACGGGGCTGCCGGGCAGAAACCCTACTTGTTGTTATTGCAGGCCATGGCCGAAGAGGAGCGCGTCGCCGTGGGACAAGTTGCCCTCAGCGGCCGCGATCAGGTGGTGGCTGTCCGCCCGCGCGACGGACTTCTCACCATGTCCGTGCTACAGTTCGCCAGCCAGCTGCGCGACCCCGGCGAATTGGAAACGCTGGTCCCCGACATGCACTTGTCCGGCGACGAGTTGAAGCTGGGGCGCACGCTCATCCAGGCCACCAGTGCCGACGAGATCGACCTTGCAAAATACGCCGACACCTACACCGAGAAGCTGCGCGAAGTGATCGAAGCTAAGATCGAGGGGCGCGAAGTGGCGGCACCGCCCGAGGACGAAGAAGCGCCAGTAATCAACCTGATGGACGCCCTGCGGCAAAGTGTCGCCAAGGCGAAGAAAGGAGCGGCGCCGGCACGCAAAGCCTCGGGCAAACCTCGTGGCCGCGCGACGAGTCGTCATCGGCGAAAGGTTTCGTGACGGATCGGCTTGTCGTTTGGCAAGCGCTTTGCGTAGATGTCCCTTGTCCGTGGTTCGTTGTGAGTTAACGGCTACGGACCTCGGACCACGGACGCGACGCCATGAGCCTCAAAGAGTATCATCGCAAACGCGACTTCAAAAAGACCGCCGAGCCGCGCGGCACAACCCGCGTCGCCAAGGGCTGGCTGTACGTCATTCAAAAGCATGATGCCTCGCATTTGCACTACGACTTCCGCCTGCAACTGGGCGATGTGCTGCTGAGCTGGGCCGTGCCCAAGGGCCCCAGCCTCGATCCCAGCGTCAAGCGTCTGGCGATGCACGTCGAGGATCATCCGGTCGATTACGGCGGCTTTGAAGGGACGATCCCCGAAGGACAGTACGGCGGCGGAACCGTCATGCTCTGGGATCGAGGTCACTGGGAGCCGGTCGGCGATGCAAAGAAGGATTATGAGGCCGGGCGGCTCAAGTTTCACCTGTTCGGTAAAAAGCTGCGCGGCGGTTGGATGCTGGTGCGAAAAGGTGGCGCGAAGAACTCCGACGAGCGCGCCTGGTTTCTGTTCAAAGAACGCGACGACGAGGCGCGCCCGGCCGACGAATACGATGTAACGGTCGAGGAGCCCGACAGCGTGAAGACCGGCCGCGACCTGGAAGGCATTGCGACCCGCAGCCGCAGCGTGTGGCAGAGCAACCGCAAAGAATCGACCAAGGCGAAACCGGTGAAAGCCAAACGGGCTGCTGCCAAAAAAAAGTCGCGAACTCCGCGCAAGCGCAAGACGCCCAAGGTGGACGACGTTCCCGGTTCTAAACCCGCTGCGCTGCCCAAGAGCCTGCAACCGCAGCTTGCCACGCTTACCGACGCGGCGCCGGAAGGGGCCCAATGGCTGCACGAGATCAAACTCGATGGCTATCGCATGCTCTGCCGCATCGACCACGGCAAGGCCCGCGGAAACACCGTCGAATTCATCAGCCGCAACGAGCAGGCCTGGACCTCGAAATTCGCCCACCTGGTCGACGCGGCAAACGAACTGCCTGTCGAAACCGCGCTGCTCGACGGCGAAGTGGTGGCGCTCGAGCCCAACGGCGTCTCCAGCTTTCAAGCCCTGCAAAACGCCTTCAAGCAGGGGACCAGCGCGGGCCTGGTGTACTACGTTTTCGATGTGCTGTACTTGAATGGCATGAACCTCATGCCCGCGGCCTTGGTCGATCGCAAGCGGGCACTCGAAGCGATTATCCCGTCGAGCTCCGAGGGGGCGATTCGCTACAGCGAGCATATCGACGGCGCCGGAGGCGCATTCTTTCAGCAAGCATGCAAGGCGGGGCTCGAAGGGATCATCTCCAAACGCCGCGATCGTCCGTACACTCCCGGCCGCGGATACGATTGGCTCAAGGTGAAATGCGTCCGCCGCGAAGAATTCGTGATCGGCGGCTACACATCGCCCGCAGGCAAACGTACTGGCTTCGGCGCGTTGTTGCTCGGCTATCACGATCCGCGCGGCAAGCTGATGTACGCCGGCAAGGTAGGCACGGGCTTCGACGAGCGGACGTTGAAAGATTTGCTGGGCAAGCTCCAGGCGCTGGCGCGCGACGATTCACCGTTCGAAAACCTGCGACGCGCTGTCGGCCCGGCGCGCAGCGCCCATTGGGTCGAACCACGGCTGGTAGGCCAGATCGAGTTTACCCAGTGGACGAATGATGGCATGTTGCGGCATCCTTCGTTCCAAGGGCTGCGCGAAGACAAGTCGGCTCGCGAAGTGGTGCACGACGTGCCTGTCGCGGTCGAAGCTGCCGTGCAAGCATCGAACAAGGAGCACGCCGTGCCACGCACCAAAAAATCGACAAAGTCACGGCTCGCCACGCCTTCGCACAACGGAGCCGACTCAAGCTCAGTCCTCGGCGTTCGGATCAGCCATCCCGACAAGGTGCTGTACCCCGAACAAGGTGTCACGAAAATCGAATTGGCGAGGTACTACGAAGCCGTCGCCCGGTGGATGCTGCCGCAGGTGACCGATCGGCCCATCGTGCTGGTGCGCTGCCCCGAGGGGCGCAAGAAGACGTGCTTTTACCAAAAGCATCCCGGTCAAGGCACGCCGACCGAACTGCGGCAGATTCCCGTCAAAGAGTCGGGAGCGACGCGACCCTACCTGGTACTCCAGCGGGCCAGCGACCTCGTACAGATGGTACAGATGGGAGTGCTCGAAATTCACGTTTGGGGTTCGAAGGCCGACGATATCGAGCGTCCCGATCGATTGATCTTCGATCTCGATCCTGATCCGACAGTTGCTTGGCCGCGAGTGGTCGAATCGGCGCAGCAGATCCACGAGTTTTTGCAAGATCTGGGTTTGACGGTGTTCCTTAAGACCACCGGGGGCAAGGGGCTGCACCTGGTGGTGCCAATCCAGCGCCGCCACGATTGGGACGAGGCCAAGGAGTTCTGTCGCCTGGTGGCCGAGGCGATCGTGCGTGCCGACCCCGAGCATTACACGTCGAACATGTCGAAGGCCAAGCGCACGAACAAGATTTTTCTGGATTATTTGCGCAACGGCCGCGGCGCGACGGCGGTCTGCGCCTACTCGACGCGCTCGCGCGATGGAGCAACGGTTTCGACCCCGATTGCCTGGGACGAACTGACGCCGAAGCTCAAGCCCTCGGAGTTGACAATTCGCACCGTCCCCGATCGGCTGGCGCAACTAAAACGCGATCCCTGGGAAGAGATTGCCAAAGTGCGCCAATCACTCACCACGGCAATGAAGAAGCGCCTGCAAGCGTGATTATCGCAGTCGCGCAGAGCTGCCCTGCATTGCCGTTCAAAGTCGTGATGACCGCCTGCATGCGCAAGCTGCTCGTAATCCTCAACACTATCGTCCGCAACCACCAACCTTGGAGAACCTTATGCCCCGAAAACCAACACGCCGCCGCCCCTCAAACCTCTTGAAAATCAACACAGCCGCTGCAGCGACTGGTTAGGCAGCGCTAGACGTGGCCCAATGGCGCTGGGACGAGTTGGTCCTTGCCGCCTTCCATGCCAACGAACGCACAGTGAGGACAACGGTAGCCTTTGCGGGCATGGCCGGACTTCAGCGCGACTTGTTCCTTGCCAGTTGAATCTCGGAACCAGCAATTCTGATATGAGAGGCCGACAAATAGCGCGGCGAGAAATGTGCCATGAACGGAAACCAATCCCCGTTCAAGCGTCGTGCCGCACAGCGGACATTTTGGTTCCGACGTGGTGGCAGACATGGGATGGGTATCAAACTGTTGCTGCCTAACGACAAAGCTCTGTTGCCCGCTTCTTCTGAGTAGCTGAAAGCCAGTGTAACGGATACGGGCCGAAATAGCGACGACGAGCCGATAACCTGCGGGTCAACTGCAGCGACTGGTTAGCCGCAGAGTGCAC